>DATIGG010000277.1:0-7247 GCA_035454825.1 Thermodesulfobacteriota bacterium
AAGAGATAGTGACCGCTTCGCGCGAGGGTGGCGCATCGCTTACCGTTTTGTCCGGTATTGTTGCCGGTAATTTCAGCGCCTTCTACATGGGGATGCTGATCGCCTTCCTCATGGGTATCGCCTACTTCGTCAGCCTTTTCATACCGGTCGAAGTGATCAACTACCCGTCGATTTTTGCCTTCGGTCTGGTTGCCTACGGATTCCTCTGCATGGGCCCGGTCAACATCGCCGTGGACAGCTACGGTCCTGTGACGGACAACGCCCAGTCCATCTTCGAGCTGGCGCAGACTGAAAAAATCCCCGGCATCAAGCAGGAGATCAAGAGGGATTTCGGGTTCGATCCCGATTTCGAGATGGGTAAATTCTACCTCGAGTCCAACGACGGGGCCGGAAACACTTTCAAGGCGACGGCCAAACCGGTGCTCATCGGCACTGCGGTGTGCGGTGCTACGACGATGATCTTCGCGATCATCCTGCTTCTCCAGAGCAAGAATATGCTCCATGTGCAACTGACAGACGCGCCGATCATCCTCGGCCTGATCTGCGGCGGCGCAGTGATCTTCTGGTTCGCTGGCGCCTCCATGCAGGCGGTGACCACTGGTGCGTACCGGGCGGTCGAGTTCATTAAAAGGACGATGGACCTTGACAAGACGGAAGCCGATATCGAGGACTCCAAGACGGTTGTAAAGATCTGCACCCAGTATGCGCAGAAGGGCATGTGGAACATCTTTATCGCGATCCTGCTGATGACGCTCGCCTTCGCGCTGCTCAACCCCAACTTCTTCGTGGCGTATCTGATTTCCATCGCCTGCTTCGGTCTCTTCCAGGCCATCTACATGGCAAACGCCGGCGGCGCGTGGGACAACGCGAAGAAGGTGGTCGAAGTCGATCTTAAGGAAAAGGGATCGGCGCTCCACGCCGCGACGGTCATTGGCGACACGGTAGGGGATCCCTTCAAGGATACGTCGTCCGTATCCATGAACCCCATTATCAAGTTTTCGACCTTGTTCGGCCTGCTTGCAACGGAAATTGCGATCGAGATGACGGTACACGCCAAGGAAGCCGGTTCCACGAACTACGCTCCCTATATCGCTCTTCCGGTATTTATTGTCGGGGTCATCTTCGTATGGCGTTCATTTTACGCGATGAGAATACCACTGGAAGAAGCCAGCGAAAAACTGCCGAGGATGGAGACAAAAGTCGCTCACCAACACAAATAGTGGTTATTGAAGGCGGGTAGGAAGAAATGTCGAAAGCCCTCACTCCGCAAGAGACTGTGTCATAAATCCGTTCATGGTTCGACGGGCTCACCACGAACGGACCACGACACAATAAAGAACAACTGCTTAGTCGTTCGCCCTGAGCTTGTCGAAGGGCGAGTGGCGCACTGCGACACAGTCTCGTAGGGGATGAGGGCCAAGGGTATCAAATTTCAATGATATTAAATTGTTCCTGATGAAACCCTGCCTTCCCTTTGATCACAATTTTCTTCCGGAGCCTTCTTTCTAAGTCCTCAACGCCTATCCTCTCATCTTCATAGAGAAGGTCTGCAACCTCCGGGTTCACCTCGACAAGGATATTGTGGCCTCCTAATTCAGAGGAAGTTCTCTCAATCTCCCGGAAGATATTGTAGCAGATCGTTGTCTTCGATTTGACCAGACCCGATCCTTCGCAGTAGGGACAGGGCTCACTCAGGATTCTGGCAATATTCTCCCGGGTTCGCTTCCGTGTCATCTCCACGAGGCCCAGGTCTGAAATCTTGAAGATATTCATCTTCTGTCGGTCCTTTCGAATAGCCTCCTCCAGAGCCTGATAGACCTTCTCGCGATCGCCTTCGCGTTCCATATCGATGAAATCGATGATGATGATTCCACCGATATTCCGAAGTCTTAATTGGTAGGCAATCTCCTTGGCTGCTTCGAGATTGGTCTTGAGGATCGTATCCGCCAGGTTCCTTTTCCCGACATACCTTCCTGTATTGACATCGATGGCCACCAGGGCTTCACTCATATCAATCACAATATATCCCCCCGATTTCAGCCATACCTTTCTGCCCAGCAGTTTATCGATCTCCATCTCGATTCCATAGGCATCAAACATCGGTTCATTGTTCTCATAAAGGGTGATCTCGTATTTCTGCTTGGGCATATAGGCATTGATGAAAGAGAGGATATTTTCATATTCCTCTTTGGAATCGATGATGATCCGGTTCACCTGAGGGGAGAGGATATCCCGGATGAGCCGAAGCACCATGGTGAGATCGCTGTGGATGAGGGAAGGGACTGCGGCATTCTCCTTTTTCTTCTGGATGTTGCTCCAGACGCGAAGGAGAAAATCCATATCATTCCGAATCTCATCCGGCTCTGCTCCTTCACTCGCCGTTCGAACAATAAACCCTCCCGAAGGAGGCTTGATGGTCAGGACAATCTCTCTCAATCGCCTTCGTTCCTTATCCTCCTTGATCCTTCTTGACACTCCGATATGATCAACGGTTGGCATATAAACCAGATACCTGCCTGGGAGGGTTACATGGGACGTAATTCGAGTCCCTTTGGTGCCAAGGGGTTCTTTTGAGACTTGAACCAGCACTTCCTGGCCTTCGGAGAGGAGGTCCTCGATCTGAGAAGGCGGATTGAGATAAAGGGGTATTTCATCCCGTGGAAACCCCATCTCCTCATAGTCTTCCATCCTTCCATAGACATCGGAGACGTAGAGGAAAGCTGCCTTTTCCAGACCAATATCGACAAAGGCCGCCTGCATCCCGGGTAACACCTTCACCACTTTCCCCTTGTAAATGTTTCCCATGATGCCCCGGTCTTTCGTTCTTTCGATATAGAGCTCTGCAAGAACCCCTTCTTCGAGCAGTGCAACCCTCGTCTCCTGAGGTGTTACATTAATGATAATCTCATTCGCCATCATTCCCTCCTGCAGAGTCCAAAGTCATGGAACTTACGAAATTTCTGAAAAAGCCCAGAAATCTCTGTGTAATCATTTTCTGGAATCTCCGTAATCAAGAGAGCGGAAAGTAGTTTTTCAGAGCTCTCCTTATGCAACCTTGACAATCCTACACGTTGAAAGAGACTCCCCTTTCAATCCCAGGATGGCTTCGATAATCTCTGGAGGTTTTGCCGTCCTTTTCACCTCATTCCGAAGGACCAGTTCCACACCCCAGCGACTGGTCTCCGGGGAACCCTTTTCCTCCTCTTTCACCTCCATACTTTCAATCAGAGGCCTTATATCCACCTTTCTCTTCTTTCCTTTCCTCTCCTGATCAATAGAGAGTTTTTCCTCATCCAAAGACCTTTTGATCCGCTTGATCACCTCCTCTTTTGAAAGGAGATGATCTATGGAGATCCGATAGACGGTATGGGAAGGAAGAGAGGCGGGAGACGAAAAGAGGGGAACCTCTTTAGCTTCGACGATCTCAATCCCTTGGGGAAGAACTGCATTGAGTTTAATCTTGACATCCTGAGGAGAGATTCTTCCATCGATTTCGATAGACACGGTCTCTCTCAAACTTTCCACTCCGACGGAAAGGGCTCTTGTGAAGATGATCCTTGGCATGGGATGAAAACCTTCAGAATAACACAGAGGAAGGTTGGCCCTTCTTGAGGCTCGGTGGAAGAGGTGGGCAAGTTCCAGATGGCTAACAAACCGCATCTCTCCTCTTTTAGTAAATACTAACTGCATTTTCTGTTTCATCCCCCTTTTTTGGACCTTTCCTTTTTCGACCCGTCCATAGGAGCGGATTTCTTGAACAGGAGTCGCGATCACCCGAATTGTCTTCTCATCACAGATACCGCATCTGCGGCATCCTTCGACAGGACAAGGAGGGCTACTCTCCTCTCTCAATCCTTTCTGATACTCTTCCCAGAGGAAAGTCGAATTGACGCCAGTTTCGACAAAAGACCATGGGAGAGGATCCTCAAATCTTTTCTTCCGGGTACTGAGGTCCATTTCAACCCCTGCCTTCTCGAAAGCCTCCACCCAGAGGGGAAATCGAAATTGGTCGCTCCAACCATCGAACCGACATCCAAGCCGATGGGCTTCGATTAAGACCTGAGAAAGCCGTTGATCCCCCTTTGAAAAGATTCCTTCCAGGAGACTGAGGTGGGGGTCCTGCCACTTAAAGTTAAGGCGGTTTCGCTTCACCTCCTCTTTGAGAAACCGGAGTCTCTCTTTCATCTCCTCCAGAGGGATCTGGGATTCCCACTGGAAGGGGGTATGGGGTTTCGGAACAAACGTGGAGACGCTGACATTGACACTCGGATGAACCTTCTGTCTGTCCCCAACCGACGCGATCTGTTTCGATAGGCTGATGATTCCCCTTAAATCCTCTTCCCTTTCGGTTGGGAGCCCTATCATGAAATAGAGTTTGATATTTCTCCAGCCCTTTGAGAAGAGTTCGGCCATGCCCTGAAAGAGGACCCCTTCATCCAATTCCTTATTGATCACCTTTCGAAGCCTCTCCGTTCCCGCCTCCGGTGCAATGGTGAACCCTGTCTTTCTAACCCGCTTGACCTCCTCTGCCAGGTGGCCCATAATGCTCTCGATCCTCAAAGAAGGAAAAGAAACAGCCACCCGCTTCGATTCAAAACGGTTCATGAGACTTGAAAGGAGAGGCCCAATGGAGGAATAATCTCCTGCGCTGAGGGAAAGGAGGGAAACCTCTTCGTAACCTGTCTGCTTCAGGGATTCATAAAGAGTCTTCTGAACGAGTTTCGAATTCCGCTCACGGTAGGGACGGTGAATGTACCCTGCCTCACAGAATCGGCATCCTCTTTTGCATCCCCTTGCGATCTCGACATTGAGGCGGTCATGGACCACCTTCATGTAAGGGACAATCGGACAGGTTGGGAAGGAAGCTCCGTTGAGATCAGAGACAACTCTTTTACGGACGGGTTCCCCTTTCCGCTGCAGGCTCGGGACATAAACCCCTTCCATCTGGGAAAGGGATTTCAAAAGGTCCTCTTTTCTTCCCCGGGCCTCTTTCCATTGAAGGGCCACCTCCGCGATTTCGAGAGCTACCTCCTCGCCATCTCCGATGACGATGGCATCGAAAAAATCAGCTACCGGTGCTGGATTAAAGGCTGTCGGGCCTCCGGCGATGACGATAGGAAGCCGGTCATCCCTCTCTCTGGCAAGCAGGGGGATATTTGCGAGATCGAGCATATTGAGGACATTTGTAAAGCAGAGCTCATACTGTAATGAAAACCCTAATAGATCGAATTGATCAAGCGGCGTGGAGGATTCAAGAGAGGTGAGAGGAATCTTTTTCTCCCTTAGAATCTGTTCCATATCGACCCATGGAGCAAAGACCCTCTCGCAAGCGATCCCTTCTTTTCCATTCAGGATGTGATAGAGAATCTGAATTCCGAGGTGGGACATTCCCACTTCATAAACATCCGGAAAAGCGAGGCAGAACTTTAATCTGACCTTGGAGCGATCTTTTCTAATCGAATTGATCTCGTTCCCAAGATACCGGACCGGTCTTGACACAAGGGGAAGGAGCTCTTTCAATCAATCACCATCCTCAATATTTTAATCCCGTTATCACCCTCCTTAACAAGGAAGGTCATCGGGGTATCATTTATCTTTACTTATTTGCGGGTTGCGGACCCGTTATCAGATAGGTTGGAGATATCAAGACATCAAAAATATTAAGTGGGAAAACATAAGGGAAATCCCCTCTCACTAAACTCTCTAGACTATTAAAAGTACTACAATTTTTATTGGTTGTCAATTTTCCATCATGCTGAAATAACAGAGGGAAAATGAAGAATTAAATGGAATCCCTCAGTTATTGTTGGAGATCTATCCTAAGGACCGAGGTGGTCTCTCCTGAGAAAAATTGAAGCGGCACCTTTAAGCGATGAACCATGGAGTAGATGCCCTTAAAACGGTCCGTTTAGCAATATCCCTCGATTGACCTGTCTCTAATGATCCGCTTCTCAAGGTTTCGGAGGGGAGACTACCCCGGTCCAATCAAACCCGAGACTGAGGAATTACAATTAAATTTGCCTTCCCATTCCTTTTTTGATAGAAATAGTTTAGCCTTTGTGAGCGGGTAGGCTTGCCGTGAACAAAAAGAGAATGAACCAGGCCCAAGGCAGAGAAAACTGCTCCGCAATGCCTCTATTGATCGCCAGTCCCAATAGCATGACACCCACAGATGGGGTGGAGGTATGAATCATGGTGGAGATGACGGAGGATGAAAGAAAGAAAGCCTGTTCCGATCTCTTCGAACGCATCGATCGTTTTGACTCTGAAGCAGAGGGGTTGGTAAGACTGAGTGAGAAGTGCACCGATCCCTATGTTGCTCAGGTAGTATATGACCAGTACGAGGCGAAGAAATGTGCTTTTAAGGAAATGGAGCAGGAACTGCAGAAGTTGGGAGAATTTTGCAAAGCCAATCGAAGAGATACTGAGAAGCTTCAGATACAAGCTTCGAGGCTGAAGAACTCATTTGAAAAGTGCCGAAGGTTAAAGGATGGATTTGAAAGGTCGGGTTAGGGTTGGATTCAATTCTGAAACCATCGGTGATCAAACCTCTAAGGGAAATTACGGCGAGATCAGAACCTGATCTCCAAATCGTTCGGACAAGGCTTTTGAAAGGGTTTCCGCAGCCTCCTGATCCGGGAGTTCCACCATCAGTTCCCCAACATCTCCTACCACAAGGCGACCATACTTTTTGACGACCTCGGCCACATCTTTTGGGTCCATGGTCCACCAGCCTTTTGTGCGCATGAGCAGCTCTTCGCCCTTCAATTTGTGCGGGGTTACTAAGTCAATTTTTCGAAACCAGGCATCCCATCCGATTTCTGCCGGAGCCCGGAGCACAGGGCTGACCGGGTCATGATAAATACGGCAGCGGCCAAACAGGCGAAGGCGAATCACTGGAATCTCTCACTCAAGAACTGAACGATTTTTTGATCACTTGAAACTATCTCTGGGGGAGTTTTTATCCCCTCCCGGTTTAATATCTTTACGAGACAATGAAGATAGAGAGTCGCAACCTCTTCCTCAGTCTGGGTCAGCCCCTTCCGCTGCGCCTGTGGCCATGCCTGCTCAAAGAGATTAAGAGCTAATTCACGCACGCGCCGAAGCCTTTCATCCAGCGGGGAAAGTTTCAGACGTTCCAATAAATCTTTTTGAGCCTTCTCCATCCGGGCGAAAACCCGCCGCATCATCTGCACGGACGGATCATGCCCCCATTCATCCTGAGAAGACATAAGCCTTTCTTATTG
>DATIGG010000278.1:0-18870 GCA_035454825.1 Thermodesulfobacteriota bacterium
CCCCATTAGAGAAGTCTAATTTAGCTCATGATCTGGTAGTTAGCGCACCCATGACGTCAAGCCCGGATACGTTTTTGGATCGTAGGAGGATCAAGGCTTTGTGGCCAAGGAGAAAAGGATGAACTCGGTAAGGGTGCGGACCATCCATCGCCGCTTAGGAATCTCAATTGCCCTTTTTCTATTCGTGCAGGCGATAGCAGGGATGCTAATGAGTATAGGAAGGTTGGCCTCCATTGATACGTCCCCACTTTACAACATCCTGTATTCCATCCATGCCGATTGGGATCCCTCGGGAAGTCTCTATCGGGTTATCCTTGGACTCGCTACTGCCATGCAAGGGGTCCTGGGTATCATAATCTTCCGGAGCCTGTATCGTCTCAAAAAGAAAAAAGACACGTCCTTTCCGTCTCCCGACCAGCCAGTTGCATTAAGGAAGGAGTGTCCCGTGCGTGCTTTGAGTTTTGCGGCAGATATCCGTCCGCTATTCCGATCTTATGACATCGACTCCATGAAGGAATACAGAGGGATTGATCTCTCTTCCTATGAAGATGTTAGAAGGCACGCTCAAGCTATTTACGGCCAGCTTTCTGCCAAAAACATGCCGTGTGATGGGCCGTGGAGCGATGACTCCGTGCAAAAATTCAAGGATTGGATGGAGGGCGGTATGGAGCGGTGAATTTCAAACGAAGATTCGCTAACATCCCTCAGGCAACTTGCTGTCGGGTTTTCTGACGGTCCGCATTTTGTCCCCCAATTGAGGGTAGTCGGATTTAATAAAAAGGATCAGTCTCGGGGTGTAAGCATCTGCCATATAGTCGCTGGTTCCAATGACTCCAAAAAGGCAAGGTATGATTTTCGAATATTCAATTCAATTGAGCTGTCTCAAAAGACTCCAGAGGCACCATAATGCAAGACGGAAGGCCGGGTCTTTTGGTATGGCTGCTGCGTTTCGGGGGTGAAACGGGATTGCGTGAACCATAAGGAGGGAGGTTCTTCCTTCAACGTTGACTTCACAAACCTGCAACTCAGGCGCTTGCGCGGCGTGCAGGGCGTCTAAGCTCCGCAGTGAGAGATATCGAGCTAATCGTGACAGGCCGGATTGGTTCGACAGGCTCACGGGAGCTCTGCAACAAGCCCGGACTTCAGCTCTCCCTGTCACGCCGCGCAGCCCCTGGCGCTGGAGGTAAGGTCACCATGCCTTTCCCCTGAGATATACTCCAGGATGCACAAACCCCGTAGTCAGCATCGTCGAACTACTTGTGTGACAGTTCCGGCGCGTTTAGTTCGATCCTGCGCTCTCGCCGCGCTTGCGCACGAGCGCAATGGGTCGCGGGACTCACTACAGGGATCTGCACTGAATGCTGAGACCTGTTTACCTCCCGCAAGCCGGGACTGCGGGCAGGATCTATGCCTGTGGAGAGGAAAACGGAAGAGGTCCGGGAAGGCCCCCCAAATAGTGTGCAGGTCATTATTATTCAAAAGGAATACGAGAGCCCGTCCCGAAGATTACTATTGAGAGATGACACTATATCTTGTGATTTCTCATTCTTGACATACAAGTGCCTATCTTGTATATTCAACTCATCCTGAAGCGAGTCCTCGTCCCTTTCTCATATTTCCTCGTTGACGCCGGTTGCTGCCCGCGGCATGCTGGATTGTCGATGGATTGGGGCTCCATATGGACGGTGGGCCGTAGGCGCCATTACAGTCATACCCTGGGCATCCGAAGAACCTTAATGTTGATTTCCTAAGTCGAGTTTCTTGGTTTTCGGGCGGATACGAAACGTACTTGCGCCAGGCGGGTTCACCATTCGTCGTATAACACCACTGTACCGTCGGAACGTCATTGCCCAGCCCTCGGATCGTCCAAGGTTTGCGCGATCGAACACAATTGCTGTATGGATGAGCTTCATATGTGGGCCTCAGGTAAGCCTGCAGACAGTGTCGCGACATCCGTCTTCAGTGCGCGGGCGATCCTGCATAGAGAACTGAAAGTGATGTTCCTTTCGCCCCTTTCGACTCCGCCGACATAGCTCCGATCCAATCCAGCCTCCAGCGCGAGTTGTTCCTGGGACAATCCGCGCACCTGGCGCATCTGTCTAATCCGCGCACCGAGCAGTTTCAAATCCTCATCTCGCTTCTTTTTCATGACGCCTTTTATCATGCCTGATATGCGGACTATGTGTCCACGGACTATAATACCTATTGGACGAGTGCAGAACCGGAGGGGACCGAGATGTGCGGGAAAGTCGAAATAGCGGCGTCCGGACGTGTGACACGCCTCCGGGACATCCTAATAGGTAAGGCAAATGGGGACGCCTGGACGATCCACCCGTCCCGGGTAGCCATTGGTTGAGGGTCCGGTTCAGGAGCTATGAAAAAAATATTGACAAATTGCCTAAAAGAAATAAAGATAGAGTCATCCTAATCCGGTGCGGCCGGAAGCAAAATGGGATTGAAATACCAAGATCCAAATCCCAAATTCCAAATAATTTCCAATCACCAAATGACTAAAACAAATGCGTTTGGGCCATTGGAAATTGAAATTTGGATATTGTTTGAGATTTGGTGCTTGGAGATTGGTGCTTAAATTTTGTTGCCATCTTGGGCACAATTTTATTCATAAGCGGCTAAAAGCTAGGATGGATCAATGGTCAACGAAACGACAGCCGAGAAAAAAGCACCTGATCTCAGTGAAGGGATGTTAACCGTTGAGGGGATCGAGACCGATGAGGAGCTCCTCTTGGCCAGGGACCTGACGAGTGGCCTGGTGAAGACGATTAAAGCCTTCCGCTTCTTTCCACCCGATAATCCAACCCTGACAGGCTTTCGAGATCAACTCCACAAAAAATTTCGATTTTTCTTGAATAAGTATCCGTCCCTCATGATCCAGATCGGGGAATACGACCTTTCCTATAGGGGGAAGTCCCTATATGAGAATAGGGATGTGAAGGGGAGTTTGGCCTATCACCTCTATAAGGATGGATTGCGAGAGCTCCGTTTTACGAAAGGGTTAGAAGAGTGGGAGGTCCAGGGCTTGATCGATATCATCCGAAGGGGCGATAACCTTAATGCATGGGAAGATGACATCGTCACCCTCATGTGGGAAAGGGATTTTACCCACATCAGTTACGTGGCTACCGATGAATTCTTGGAAGAGGCATCTGTGGTCATCCCGGACAATGTGGACCAGTTCAGAAGAAATCTCGTCTTCAAACCGGTTGCCCATCACGTCGAAGCAGACATGTTGGAGGAAGAATCGGAAGATGCGACGAGTCTCGATGAGATCTTAGCCAGGGCGGCCAAGGAGACGCCTTCCTTCGTGTCAAACCGGAGTGTCTACTTCCTCACGCCCGATGAGGTGGAGGGATTGCGGAGCGAGGTGGACACAGAGATTGATCCTGCCTTCGCCTTAAACATTCTGGACGTCCTCTTCGAGATCTTAACGATGGAAAATGACCCTGAGTCCTATCAGGATACTCTTCAGGTGATCCTTAAAATTCTCGATGCCGTTTTAGCCCGTGGAGAATTTCGGAAAGCCGCAGACCTGCTTGAACGGGTTTATATCATCCTCAAGACCTATGAATTGAAGGATTGGCAGATCGAGAGCCTTTATCAATTGGTCATTGAGGCGGGTGAAGAGAGAAGGATGGAAAGGATTGGGAAGATTCTCGAAGAGGAAACAAGGTTTCCTCTGGAGGATGCCCATAGGTACCTCCTCCTCCTCCAAAAGAATGCGATTCCTTCGATGATTCAACTGCTCGGCAAGCTCAAGAATTCCAAGACAAGACGAATGATTTCAGATGCCCTCGCTGAGATAGGGAAGAATGCCATTGATCTCTTTACTCCCTTCATGGATGACCGGCCTTGGTTTTTGGTCCGGAATATCGTCTACATACTGGGTCGAATCGGAAGGGAACAAGCCTTTCCCTACCTCCAGAAGGCCTTTCATCATGAGGAGGTCAGAGTCAGAAGAGAGGCGGTCCAGGCGCTGGGCCTCATTGGCGGTCCAAAGACGATTGGAGTTCTGGTCAACGCCCTGACGGACAGGGATATCCGCATTCGGAGCATGGCTGCAATTAATCTTGCAAAGATTGGAAAAACCGTGAGTCTGATTCCCCTCCTGGAGGTGGTCCAGTCCAAAGAGTTTCAGAAGAAAGATCCGATCGAAATTAAGGCCTTTTTCGATGCGATCGGGATGATTGGCTCGAATGAAGCCCTCCCTGCCTTGCGCCAACTGTTAGAGAGAAAAGGCTGGTTTGGAAGGGGAAGAGTGGACAAGATTCGGATTGGGGCAGCGAGGGCCTTGGCCATGATCGGAACGTCTGAAGCCAAGGCCATTTTGGAGTCCGGTAGGCAATCGAAGGATGAAGCCATCCGGGAAGCCTGCATCAGGGCCGCGAGAGGATAATTGGAATCGGTGATTCAGGCAGTAAGACCATAGACCTCAGACATCAGACTGCGAGGAGAAAACGGCCAGAGATTACACCGGAAATCACTGAGGAAAAGTCTGATGTCTAACGTCTGAAGTCCAGTGTGTGATAATTGGAATCGGGAGTCGATGATCGAATGCCGGAAGAAATAGGAGGGGCGATAAAAAGAGGAGGTTTGACACGTACGGTCACCTCAGACGAGGAGACCTACGTCGACTCTGAATACCAGAAGCGACATTCAAAGGAGACCTATTTCAAATTGATCAACCTTGTCAAGGAGGTTTCTGAGAGCATCAGGAGTCAGAAAAGGTTCAATGTTCGGAAGGCGAAGCGGCTCATGCAAAACGCCGTGGATGCCGTCCTCCAGGATGAGACCGCGTTGCTGGGTCTGGCCACGATCAAGAACTATGACGAATATACCTTCAACCATTCGGTCAATGTCGCCATCTATGCCATCGCCATCGGCCAGAGAATAGGTATTCCCAAGAAACCCCTCTCCCATCTCGGCATGGCGGGGCTCTTCCACGATTTGGGGAAGGTCCAATTACCTAAGGAGATTCTCAACAAGACGGGGAAACTGACACCGGAGGAAAGGACGGTCACTCGGTCCCATCCGGTCGTTGGAGCCAAGATCGTGATGAAGATGAAGGAGTGGGGAGAGCTTTCCACCCGGATGATCAACGGGGCCTTTGAGCACCATCTCAAATATGATCTGTCGGGATATCCGAGACTGACCCGAAAGCTCAGACTTTCTCTCTTCGGCAGGATCATCGCCCTTGCCGATTTTTACGATGCTCTTGTCAGGCCAAGGATGCATAACCGATTCCCTTATATTTCGGAGAAGATTCTGGGGATCATGTTGGAACGAAGCGGAAAGGACTTTGATCCCTCCCTGGTCAAGGTTTTTATCAACATGCTGAGCATTTTTCCTCTCGGAACGCTGGTCTTATTGGACACCAGTGAGATGGGAATTGTCACGAAGATCCATGAGGATGCTGAGGATATCGATCGGCCGCAAGTCTGCCTCATCTCTTACAGCAGCGGAGAGTATCGGAAGGGAAAGGTCGTGGACCTGAGGGAGACCGATCAAACCGAAACGACTGGGAAATATAAACGGACGATCTTGAAGACCCTCAATCCGAATGAGTATAATATCAACGTCGCAGAGTTCCTGATATAAAGATGTCAGGTTGGCCGTCATCCTTCCTTCCTTCTTTTTGCCTTCTCCCATAATTCGTCCATTTCTTTCAGGTTCGATTGATGAACCGATTTTCCCTTTTTTTGAAGTGAGGTCTCGATGAACTGGAATCGGGTCCCAAACTTTTTGACTGTTTTTCTCAGGGCCTTTTCCGGATTGATTCGGAGGTACCGGGCGACATTGACCAGGACAAAGAGGAGGTCCCCCAGTTCCTCGGCGATCCGGCGCCGATTCTTGAGGGAGAGAGCTTCCCGAAACTCCTCCAACTCCTCGTCCATCTTCTTCAAAACCCCTGAGAGGTCTGGCCAGTCAAATCCCGCTCGAGAGGCCTTTTGGGTTAATCGGTAAGCCAAGGCGAGGGAAGACAGGTCTTCAGGGATTCCTTTTAAGATCGAGGCCCTTCCGTTTTTTCTTTGGATCATTCTTGATCTCCTCGTTGAATAGAAATGATTGATAACCCTATAATTTTGTGTTAAAAATTTGTTTTTAAAATAAGAGATTTTCAAGAAAGGCGCAATCCAGACTCCCGTCATGAGAGCGGAAGGAGAGGTAGGGAAAGCAATGGATTACCGTGACACGCTCAATCTGCCCAAGACCGAATTTCCCATGAAGGCCAATTTGCCGAAGAGGGAACCTGAAATCCTGAAAGAATGGGAGATGAAGGAGATTTACCATCGACTCTGCCAGCATGCAAAGGGGCGGCCCAAATATATCCTTCATGATGGTCCTCCTTATGCGAACGGAAATATCCATATCGGGACTGCCTTAAATAAGATTTTGAAAGATATTATTGTGAAATCGAAATTCATGACAGGATTTGACAGCCCCTACGTTCCGGGGTGGGATTGCCATGGATTGCCAGTGGAGCACGAGGTGGAGAAAAGCCTGGGTCTGAAAAAAGAGGAACTCTCTCTTGTTGAAATCCGGAGAAAGTGCCGGGATTATGCCTCCAATTTTGTGGACGTCCAGAGAAAGCAGTTCCAGCAGCTCGGCGTTATCGGAGAGTGGGAAAATCCTTATCTCACCATGAACTATAAGTATCAGGCCACGATCGTGAAGGAGTTCGGAAAGTTTCTTCTCAGCGACTCGGTGTACAAGGGAAAGAAGCCGGTCCACTGGTGCCCTACCTGTAAGACGGCTCTGGCTGAAGCTGAGGTGAAATATGAGAATCATCGCTCTCCCTCCATCTATGTCAGGTTCAAGATGGTTTCCACCTCCCCTCGCCTCGGGGGAGAGGGGAAGGATAGGGGGAATATCGAGGAAATGTTTCCAAGCCTTCGCGGAAAAACGGTTTATGTGATTATCTGGACCACAACCCCGTGGACGATCCCTGCAAACCTTGCCATCGCCTTTCATCCCGATTTTACCTATGTGGCGGCTGAAGTGAATGGAGAGATTTATATCCTTGCGGAGGCGCTCTTAGAGACGGTGATGGAGAAGTGCGGCATCAAGAGCTATCGGATTCTGGAGAAGTTTCCTGGCAAAACCCTCGAGGGGCTCAAGTGCCGCCATCCTTTTCTTGACCGGGATTCCCTAATTATCCTTGCTCCCTACGTCACCCTGGATGCTGGGACAGGATGTGTTCACACCGCACCCGGCCATGGCCAGGAGGACTATGAGTCCGGGGTCCTGTACGGCCTCGATATTTACAGCCCCGTGGATGATAATGGCCGGTTTACTCCGGATGTCCCCTTCTTCGCAGGCCAATTTGTCTTCGATGCCAACAAGGCGGTCAATCGGAAGCTTGCGGAAGTGGGGGCCCTCCTGAAGGAAGAAATGGTGGAGCACTCCTATCCCCACTGTTGGCGAACGAACGACCCGATCATCTTCAGGGCTACAGAACAATGGTTCATCTCCATGGAGAAGAATGGCCTGAGGCAGAAAGCGCTTCGATCGATCAACGAAGTGACCTGGATCCCGCCCTGGGGAAGGGAACGGATCTATGGGATGATTGAGAACCGGCCTGATTGGTGCGTCTCCCGGCAAAGGGCCTGGGGAATTCCGATCACCGTGTTTTACTGCACCGCCTGTAAACAACCCTTCTTCAACCAGGAGATGATAGACCATGTTGTCCATCTGGTTGAAGAGAAGGGTGCGGATATCTGGTTCTCATCAGAAGTCAAGGCCCTTCTTCCTGAAGGAGCCCAGTGTGGTTGCGGAGGCACGTCCTTTGCCAGAGAAATGGATATTCTCGATGTCTGGTTCGATTCCGGTGTTTCCTATGCTGCGGTCATTGAAAAGCGCGAATATCTCGGGTTCCCGGCCAGCCTCTATCTGGAGGGGAGTGACCAGCACAGGGGGTGGTTCCACAGTTCTCTCTTAACTTGTGCGGGGACAAGGGGAACGGCTCCCTATCAATCGGTCCTCACCCATGGGTTTGTCGTTGATGGTGAAGGCAAGAAGATGTCCAAATCGGCAGGGAATGTAATCTTGCCGGAAGAAGTGATCAGCAAACTGGGAGCCGATGTCCTGAGGCTCTGGGTTTCAGCAGAGGATTACAGGGACGATATCAAGATCTCGAATGAAATTCTGAAGCGATTAGCTGATGCGTACTTTCGGATTCGTAACACCTTTCGCTTCCTCCTTGGAAACCTTTATGATTTCAATCCCGAGAAGGACCGGGTTTCCTATTCAGATCTCTATGAGCTGGACCGGTGGGCACTGCACCGCCTTCAAAAACTGATTGGAAGGGTCCGGGAAGCCTACGAGCAGTTTGAGTTCCATCTGGTTTACCACAGTGTCCAAAATTTCTGTGCGGTCGAAATGAGCGCCCTTTATTTTGATATTCTAAAGGACCGGCTCTATACCTATTCCACCCGATCGAAAGGAAGAAAGTCAGCCCAGACTGCTCTTTATGAGATCTTAACCGCCTTAACAACCCTCATGGCTCCGATCCTTTCCTTTACGGCAGAGGAAGTATGGAAACATGTCCCAGGTTTTTCCAATAAATCGGAGAGCATCTTCCTCAACCCCTTTCCGGATCTGCGAAGCGACTATATCGACGAGGCCCTTAATGAGAGATGGGACCGGATCTGGGAGATCCGGATGGCGGTGACCAAGCCATTAGAGGAGGCACGGAAGGAGAAGACGATCGGTCATTCCCTTGATGCCCAGGTTCACCTTCACCTTCCGGAGAAACTTTATGCCTTTCTTCAGCCTTACGAGGCGGATCTGAGATCGATCTTCATCGTATCCTCTGTAACCCTTCATCCTGCGGCGAAAGGGACTAAAGATGAGAAAGAGATGAGGGTCGAAGTTCTTCGCGCCGAAGGGAAAAAATGCGAGCGGTGCTGGAACTATGATATGGAGGTGGGCCGCCATTCGGAGCATCAAACCCTTTGCAGAAGATGCGTTGAGGCAATCCAGGAATAAGCAAAGAGCTCAAAGAGCATAGCGCATAGGGTATAAAAGACTTTGGACACGCTGGAAATTAACACATTTGGTGATCAGAGCATACGAAATGGTTCTTTACGCTATGCTCTTTGAGCTTGGCGCTATGCGTATTTTAAGGTGACTTGTCGATGAAACGTAAATATTGGGTTCTCCTGATCACGTGCCTCCTGGTCCTCTCGTTAGACCAGTTTACAAAACACACGGTTCAAAAGAATCTGCCTCTTCACCACCGGGTGGAGGTGATCCCGGGCTTCTTCAATCTTACCCATGTGAGGAACGCAGGCGGCGCTTTTGGGATCCTTGGGGGAAGAAAAAGCGGATGGGGAACTTTATTCTTCGTGGGAGTTTCTGTCCTCGCCGTCGGGAGCATCCTTTTCCTCGTCCGGAGAATGAAAGAGGATGAAAAAATTCTTACCCTCTCTTTTTCACTCGTTCTGGCCGGTGCGATCGGAAATCTGATCGACCGTCTTCGATATGGGGAAGTCATCGATTTCCTCGAATTCTATCTCTCCTCTTTCTTTTGGCCTGCCTTTAATATTGCGGATTCCGCCATCTGTATCGGAATTGGACTCATGGCCTTCGAGCTGCTGATCGGAGACCACAAGAGATCAAAAGGAGGGATTGGGGGTTAGGGAATTGGCTAGCCTCCAAACCCAAACCCCTAATCCCAGGCTTTATAGATATGTGTCCCATCCTTCTTCAACTTGACGGATTCACTGTCTACGCTTATGGATCCATCCTTGCCCTCGGAATTGTTGTCGGAGGGATTCTGATTCTTCTGAAGGCCCGCAGGGAAAAGATCTCCCTCGAGAGGGTGATCGAACTCTTCTTCCTCGCTATTTTTTCAGGCCTTGTGGGATCAAGAGGACTCTATGTTCTCATTGAACTCCCCCTTTTTCGAGAAAACCCTGTTAAGATATTCAGGATATGGGAAGGGGGATTGGTCTTTTATGGAGGGCTTCTCCTTGCTGTTGCGATGACCATTGGGTATATGAAGTGGTATCAATTACCCATCTGGAAGATGGCCGATCTCTTTGCTCCGTCTGTGGCCTTGGGCCTTTTCTTTGCAAGGATTGGCTGCTTTATGGCAGGATGCTGTTATGGAAAGGAGACTTCTCTTCCCTGGGGCATCACCTTTACCGATCCCCATTCCCTGGCACGGCTCAACATCCCCCTTCATCCAACCCAATTCTATGAGGCAGCAGGTGGCTTTGCCCTCTTTCTTTTCTTAACCCGGAGGGAGAAGAGGAAATCCTATGATGGCCAGATCTTCTGGCTCTTTCTCCTTCTCTATTCCGTCCTCCGTTTTTTGATTGAAATCGTGAGGGATGATCCAAGGGGGTTTCTCTTTGGAATGTTCCTCTCGACCTCTCAGACTGTCGGAATCTTCTTGGCCATTCTCTCCCTTTTTATGTTAAATTATTTAGGTAGGAGGCGCAGGAGGTAAGAGAGAGATGGCTGTCCTGGAGATTCTGAAGTATCCTCATCCTGTCTTGAAAAAAAAGTGCAAATGTGTTGAGAAGGTCGATGAAGAGATAAAAAGGTTAATCCATGACATGAAAGAGACGCTGTATCATGCCAACGGGATCGGTCTGGCTGCCTGTCAGGTGGGTATCCCTCAACAGGTCATTGTCATGGATGTGAGTCCAATTGATCCGGACCAGGGATTCTTTGCCCTCATCAATCCAGAGATCATTTCCGAAGAAGGCGAGGTGGATTATGAGGAAGGGTGCCTGAGCGTTCCTGAATGCACCGAAAAGATCAAACGAAAAGAGAAGGTTCGTGTCAAAGGGATCTCTCCTGAGGGAGAGAATATGGAGATTGCAGGAGAAGGGATCCTGTCGATTGCGCTCCAGCATGAAATCGATCATCTCAACGGGGTCCTCATTCTGGACCGGATCAGCCGTCTGAAAAGGGAGATTTACCGGAACAAGGTGAAGAAGGAAAAACAGAGGGGAGAGAAAGAGTGACCCTCCTGCCCTGGCGCGTCATCTTCTTCGGAACGCCATCTTTCGCCGTCCCCACACTGAAAGGTTTGCTTGAAGGTCCGGACGAGGTGATTGCCGTTGTGACCCAACCCGACCGGAAAAAGGGCAGGGGGCAGAAGGTCACTTATTCACCTGTTAAGGAACTGGTTTCTCAATATACGCAAAAAGAAATTCTGATTTTTCAGCCGGAAAAGGTCAGGGAAAAAACCTTTCAGGATAGCCTGAGAGGTCTTCATCCTGATGTGTTTATCGTAACGGCTTATGGTCAGATTTTGCCGAAATCTCTTCTTGAGATCCCTAAATACGGGGCTATCAATGTTCATGCCTCCCTGCTGCCCAAATATCGTGGAGCAGCGCCCATTGCCTGGGCGATTCTCAAAGGGGAAAAAGCAACCGGCGTGACGATCATGAGGATGGATGAAGGGATGGACACCGGTGACATCGTTTTGCAAAAGGAGATTTTGATCGGAGACGATGAGACTGCGGAGACGCTTCACGACAAACTTGCTTCGTCAGGCGCCTCTCTCTTGTTGGAGGCTGTGGCGAAAATCAAGCATGGGGATGTATCTCCTATCCGACAAGATCACTCCCAGGCAACCTATGCCCCTCCCCTCAAAAAGGAGGATGGCCGAATTGATTGGAGAAGAGAGGCAAGAGAGATCGATCGGCAGGTCAGGGCCTTTAATCCCTGGCCCGGGGCCCACACCTCATTGAATGAACGATTCCTCAAGATCTTTAGAGGCGAGGTCAGGGAGGAAAAGGCTGGGGATGATGCCGGAGGGATTTTATGGGTAGGAACCGATTTTATTGAAGTGGGGACAGGAAAGGGATCCTTCCTGATCAAGGAAGTTCAGTTAGAGGGAAAGAGGAAGATGACCGTTCGGGAACTCTTGGCAGGTCATAAGGTCCTCGTAGGCGCGCGGTTGCGATAAGAGAAAGTTCGGAGTAAAAAGACTTTTTGTCTCCGAACTCCGGACTCATTACTCCGAACTTCGTTCCAGGAGGTTGCATTGGAGAGTCGACCCAAGAAGAGGATTTTTATCGGACTGTTAGTTATCTCATGTATCATCCTCTTCTTTTTAATATTTTTGCTCTGGTATATTCCGATGGTGGGATTGAAGAACATCCATTCTTCCCTGCCCCTGTTGTTTACTTTCATTCTTGCGATTTTGGTCTTTGTCATGCTTTCCGGAGGCCTCTTGCTCATCTTTACCATCCTCTCCGGAAAAGATATCTTTCTTTCCCATAAACTGAGAGGCCTCGTAGCAAAAGTCCTTTTTCCTTTTATGATCCTGATGGGAAAGCTGATGGGGGTGTCGAAAGTAAAGGTTCAACAGTCCTTTGTTGAACTCAATAATCATCTCGTCCGGTCCAACAGTCATCGGACCCGGCCCCATCGATTATTGATCCTTCTTCCGCACTGCATCCAGGATTTTGACTGCCAGATCAAGATCACGGGAAACATCAAGAATTGCAAAGGATGCGGGACGTGTGAGATCAAGGATCTCGTCGAACTCTCGCAGCAATACCAGGTGGAGATCGCAGTGGCTACAGGGGGGACCCTGGCAAGAAGAATCATCGTCGAGAAAAGGCCGGAGGCGATCGTGGCCGTTGCTTGCGAACTCGATCTGACGACAGGTATTCAGGATAGTTATCCGATCCCGGTCATCGGGATCCTCAATGAGCGGCCCCACGGTCCCTGCATCAACACAAGGGTCGATATCGAGAAGGTGAAGGAAGCGGTTTTAGGACTTCTGGGTCATTGAAGCATCTTCCTGGACTAAATATCGAATGAGATTTCGATGAACCCGAAGAAGAAAAAGGAGGGACAGAATATGGTTGGGACAGATAACTCCTCAATAAAAACCATGATCGCGGCTCTTTCAAGCCATGATGATGGCGAACGGGTCAGGGCAAGACACGCCCTTATGGCTATGGGGAAAGCTGCATGCCCGTCCTTGGTAGAGGTACTGAAAGAAGGAGAGGACCACGCGAGATGGGAGGCAGTTAAGGCCCTGGACGAGATAGGGGATCCGGCGACAGCGCCTGCCCTGGTGAAGGCCCTAAAGGATGAGATGTTCGATGTTCGCTGGATGGCTGCAGAAGGGCTGATCCGAATGAACATCAAAGGGTTAAAGCCTTTACTCCAGGCATTAATCGACCAGGGAGAATCGGATTTGCTCCGGGAAGGGGCCCACCATGTGATTCATGATCTGGCAAAGGGGGAACTAAAGAAATATCTGGCCCCAGTGCTGGCTGCCCTGGAGGATATTGCGCCCAGGGTGGAGGCGCCTGTGGCAGCCTACCATGCCTTGGAGATGCTGGAGAAGACAAAGATTTGCTGAAGTGTCTTTTCCTGCCATTCTGGGCAGAACTCTAAAATTATTCCATTCCTCAGAGGCCTGTAGAGGTATATAAAGGTTCCTGTAGCCCATCATGGAGGACGAAAGGAAAAAAGAATGTCGAATGAGAAAATTGAGAAATTGAAAAATCTATCGAAATTGATCCGCTATTACATCCTCATGATGACGACAGAGGCAGGCTCGGGTCACCCAAGTTCCTCCTTGTCAGCTGTTGAATTGATGGTGGGTCTCTTATTCGGTGGGCCATTCCGTTTCGATGTCGATCACCCCGGGCTTCCTAATAATGACCGGTTGATCTTTTCGAAAGGACATGCTTCTCCTCTGTTCTATGCCCTGTGGGCCGCTGCCGGGGAATTGACAGAAAAAGATCTTTTGACTTACCGGAAATTTGGCAGTCCCCTGGAAGGCCATCCAACGACTTCTTTTCCTTATGTGGAGGCCGCAACAGGCTCCCTGGGACAGGGACTTTCGATTGGTCTGGGGATGGCGCTGAATGCAAAATATATCGATCACGTCCCTTACCGAACCTATGTCCTCCTCGGGGATAGCGAGATGGCAGAAGGCTCCCAGTGGGAGGCCCTGCAGATTGCAGCCCACTATAAACTGGATAATCTGATCGGCATTCTCGATGTGAACCGGCTTGGCCAGCGTGGAGAAACGATGTATGGATGGGATCTCAATGGCTATGAAAAGAGGATTTCAGCCTTCGGATGGAAAACGGTCATCCTCGACGGCCATTCCCTGCCCGAAATTCTGAGCGCCTATGACAAGGCTCTTCAGTTCACCGGACAACCGGTGATGTTGATTGCAAAAACGACAAAGGGCAAAGGAGTCTCTTTTATTGAAGATAGGGACGGCTGGCACGGGAAACCCCTTAACAAAGAAGAATGGAATCGAGCCCTCGAAGAACTGGGAGACGTTGACAAAACGGTTGAAGGAGAGATCCTCCCTCCGGAGGATCGAAAGCCCGGAGAACAGGTCCCTCAAACATCTCTGAAGCCTATCGATTACCCGGCGGATCAACCCGTTGCTACCCGAAGGGCCTACGGCAATGCGCTCGTTAGAATTTTCCCCCAATTTCCCGATCTGGTGAGTCTCGATGGGGAAGTGAGCAATTCCACCTATGCGGAGATATTTAAGAAGGCGTATCCGGAACGATTCTTCGAGATGTACATTGCTGAGCAGAATATGGTGGGAGCGGCATTAGGCCTTTCCCGCCGGAATAAGATTCCCTTTGTCTCCACCTTTGCAGCCTTCTTCACCCGTGCCTTTGATCAGATCAGGATGTGCCAGTACTCTGATCCAAACATCAAATTTGTGGGTTCCCATGCCGGAGTATCGATCGGCCAGGATGGACCCTCACAAATGGGTCTTGAAGATATGGCCATGTTCAGAACAGTCTTAAACGGTGTGGTATTATATCCGTGTGATGCGGTATCAACCGAAAAACTGGTTTTAGCGTCGGCCAGGCATCAGGGCATTGTCTACCTCCGGACCACCAGGGAAGCCACTCCCCTTCTCTATCCTCCGGATGAGGAATTTACCATCGGAGGAAGCAAGGTTTTGAGAAGAAGTGACCGGGACACAGTGACCGTGGTTGCCGCAGGAGTCACGGTCTTTGAAGCCCTCGCTGCTTACGAAGAATTGAAAAAAGAGAGTATTGTTATTCGCGTGATCGACCTTTACAGCATCAAGCCGTTGGATAGCGGGACCCTTCAGCAGGCTGCCCGTGAAACCCAGGCCATGTTTACGGTAGAGGATCACTATGCCGAAGGGGGCCTGGGAGAAGCGGTCATGAGCGCTGTGGCAACCCTCGCCATACCGGTTCATTCTTTGGCTGTTCGAAAAAAGCCGATGAGCGGTAACCCGAATGAACTTCTTCATTACGAAGAAATCTCAAAGAAGACGATCGTCGAGAAGGTGAAGGAATGGACGCACCACTAAATGGTATTTGTACACAAACGTCTTTTTCGTCATGCCGGACTCGATAGGCCTGCCCTGCAAAGCATGATGTTCAGGGGAATTCCAGTTTCAAATGACCAAAACATTCCTCCTTTTCGTTGGAATTTGGACCATTGGGTACCTACGCAGTTGCTTCTGAGAATTCATCTCTACCATTTTTGAAATGTCCCTCCAAAATCTCCTCTCCCTTCAGTAGTGCTTCTGCTGCATAACCAACATTTTGTTGCCATTTTGTGCACAATTTTTGTTCATAACGGACTAAACCTTTTGGTTTCTCCAGAAGTTCTCTGCGTATGGGAAGATAGCACCTCTTTGCTCACTTGAAAATGAGAAAGGAGATGACTAAATTTGGGTTGAGGTACGATAAATTAAATTCAGAGCTAAAGGAGGGATAACCCATGAATAAAACAAAATATTTAATGATTGCGGTAGCTTCCGCTTTTAGTCTTGTTCTCTGGGGTGGTAATGTTTCCAGCCAGGAGTGGACTGAAGGTACAGTTCAATCTTATTACCAGCCAATGGGTTGGGATACATTCCAGGGCGGTTGGTTGATTGGTCACAGGGTTTATAGTCCTGCGGGGGGAAATTTGGGGCAAATCAGTGATTTGATGATCGACAGAACCGATGGGCATATTGCACTGGTGATCCTTTCCGATGTCCCAGGCTTTGGGGCTCAGTTCGTGGCTGTTCCATTTGGGGCTCTTCAAAGAACAGGGGAGAGCGTTTTTGAGCTGAGCTTTGGCGACAGAGAAATTGCCATAGTGGGCCCCTACGAGGATCCCTATGCATATGAACTGCGAAGAGTTATGGGCATCGTTGGTTTATCCGATATTTCAACTACCATCGATCTTCGCTGGGCTGAGACTCTTTACCGTTCTTACGGACAAGCGCCCTACTGGACTCACGAGGGAAGAGAGGTTCCCACGGATATTGCATCCTATCGCTGCACAGGATTAATGGGTGCAGAAGTTTCGTTCCAGGAAGGAAAGGACGTGGCGAGGATCAGTGATTTTGTGATCGACTCCAAAGACGGACGGGTGGCGTTTCTCGTTGTTGATCAGGTGCCAGGAAGAGGGGATATGGAGGTTGCAGTTCCCTTTGAGGCTCTCTCCATGAGCGGTAATGCCTTTGCTCTCAACATTACTGAAGAGAGACTTGCTGCCGCGCCCGGCTTCAGGGATGCTGATCTGAGCAATCAGCAAAAGGCTGAAGACGTCTACAAATACTTTGGCCTGCAACCCTACTGGACTGAAGGAGGAGGCGCAATGGGTTCGACCATGGAGCAACCTTCAACCATGGAAGAACACATGATGGACCAACCCATGGGAGAAACACATTACGATTATTATTGATTGAAAACGTTTGGAACAGGTGAAGAGCGAGAGATTTTCCCTTTCGCTCTTTTTTTTAATCGCACCCCAAAATTCTCTTTTCTCTGACCAGGTCTACCTGAGTCCTTTGGTCCATGCCGGATTTTGGTTGTGCTTGTCCTCTTATCCTGATATAAAGGAAATATGCACGGCATCATTAAGCAGAATAAATGCGCGTCGCTTGCGCATGCGGGAGACAGAAAAGCAGGAGGGGATTATGGGGAAAAAGAATGATGCAAAGGATCGTAAGGGATTAACCCGGCGCGGATTTCTTCAGCTTGTGGGAACAGGCGCTGCAATTTCAGCAGCGACACGGGAGTTGGATGCGAAACCAGCAGCCGGGGTTATAGAGCCTGCTGAGATGGCCAGAATCAGACTCCTCATCAACGGCCGGCGCCATCGGCTGCTCGTGGAGCCCCGCTGGTCGCTCCTCTATGTCCTTCGCGAGAAACTCGGACTGACAGGAACGAAGGTCGGATGCGAGCGAGGAGAATGTGGTGCCTGTACTGTCCTTATCAACGGACAGACGCACTATGCCTGCCTGACTCTTGCGATTGAGGCTGAAGGGAAAGAGATTACAACCCTTGAGGGGCTGATGAAGGGTGAAGAGCTTGGGCCGGTGCAGAAAGCATTCCTGGAGCACGACGCCTTTCAGTGCGGTTACTGTACACCGGGGCAGATAGTGGCGGTGGAGGGACTGCTTCGGTCAAATCCCAATCCATCCCTTGAAGAGATCCGCCGGGGTGTGAGTGGCAACCTCTGCCGCTGTGGAACCTATGATCATATCTTTAAGGCTGCCCGGCGTGCTGCCGAATTGAGAAGCGGATAGGGAGGTACACTATGAGGAAAGAGAAGGAGACACTTTATCTTGCCCAGGCAGTTCCTGTTCCGGAGACGCCAAAGCCTAAGCAGGATCCCTCGGGTTGGAAGAAAACAGAGGTCATCGGAAAGGGCCTGCCCCGCGTCGATGCTTACGACCGGGTGAGCGGGTCAGCAGTTTACCCTTCAGACACCCATCTGCCTGGTATGCTCTATGGAGCGATTCTCCGCTGCCCCCATGCCCATGCCAAGGTCCTAACGATCGACACCCGTGAGGCAGAGAAATTCCCTGGAGTTCGGGCCGTGATCACTGGGGACACACCCGGAGCCACTCTTGAATGGCCCTACTTAAGGGGATTCAAGGCGAAACTTTTCGATTCCCTTTGCCGCCACGAAGGGGAAGAGGTGGCTGCAGTGGCAGCCGAGACTCCTTACCAGGCATGGGATGCGATCAAGGCGATCAGGGTGAGGTATGAGGTTCTTCCTTTTCTTGTGGACGAACAAAGAGCCCTTGATCCGGGCGTACCTTCCATTCATCAAGGTGGAAACCGTTCCGGAGAGGTGCAGACCTATGAACGGGGCAATGTGGCGAAGGGGTTTGCTGAGGCTGATGTCGTGTTGGAGGAAAGCTACAGGACCGAAAGCGAGCTTCATACCCCCATGGAGCTTCATGGTTGCGTCGCAAAGTGGGATGGCGATCGCCTCACCGTATGGGAGTCGACCCAGGGAGTTTATCCGGTCCAGGCAAGACTTGCCGAGGTTCTTGATCTTCCTTTAGCGAATGTGCGTGTCATTGGCCACTATATGGGAGGCGGTTTCGGGAGCAAGCTTCAGGCGGGGAAATACACGGTCATCGCGGCCCTTCTTGCAAAAAAGACTGCCCAGCCCGTCAAACTCTTCCTCACCCGGGAAGAGACCTGTCTCTGCGTTGGCAACCGGCCTCCAAGCAATATGAAGCTCAAAGCGGGTATCAAAAAAGACGGTACCCTTACCGCTCTCGAATTTACCTGCCTGGGTACGGGAGGCGCCTACCCTGCCGGAGGAACTTCTTTGGTCGATTGGCAGATCCGGGATCTTTACAAATGTCCTAATGTCCGGACATCGATGACCGATGTTTACATCAATGCTGGACCTTCAAGACCGTTCAGAGCCCCCGGACATCCCCAGGGGTCCTGGGCGCTTGAACAGATGCTCGATGCCCTGGCTGAGGCGATAAAGAAGGACGGCTCTCTGACCGCTCTTGAATTCACCTGCCTCGGCACAGGAGGCGCCTATCCGGCCGGAGGCATTTCGCTCGTGGACTGGCAGATCCGTGATCTCTATCAATGCCCGAACGTCCGCACA
>DATIGG010000279.1:0-2994 GCA_035454825.1 Thermodesulfobacteriota bacterium
ATAACCGGTGATATAACCCTCGTCCTGATATCCTCAGGGCGATTTAGTTACCTTAATCTTAGCCTTACTATTCCCCTCTGATTCCCATGGAGGCCAGTTCACCCACGACGGTAAAAGTGGTCTTGGATGTCGTCATCAAAATCACACCTTCATTTTTTGCCTTAGCAAGAGTTTCCGGGTCGGGTCGATTTCCCTCTGTAATGATCACGCCCGCAAGCCCCAGGAGACTGGCCACAGCCACAACATTGAGATGCGATTGAAGGGTGACCCAGATCGTATCCTTTTTGGCTCCCTTAATCACACAGCTTAAAAGGTCGGAGGCGTACCCACTGCTGACTGCCCGATCAAGAGAGGGATGGGAGGTAAGGGGCTCAATCTTTAAATGTTCAATGACACTTCTAAGGGAAACCATGGTGGCTCCTATACTTTTTCCTCCGGAGGGTTCGATTCCCCATTGGACTCCGGTTTAAGATAGATGACAATCTCGAGTTGGGTTCCAATCCCTAACTGCGATTCGAGCTTCATGAAGTCGGCGCATTTCTTGATATTGGCCAGGCCCATGCCCGCTCCGAATCCCAATTCACGAATCCAGTTTGGCGCCGTTGAAAAGCCAGGGCTCATGGCCTGCTGAACATCCTGGATTCCTGGCCCGTGATCGCTGACTGTGATCCGGATCACCTCCGGCTGCAATTCTGCAAACAGTTCTCCACCCTCTTCGGCATGGATGATGAGATTCATTTCCGCTTCATAGGCGGAGATGGCGACTCTGCGGATAACTTCTGGAAGAGCACCCAGCCGGTCCAGGGCCCTTTTGAGCTTGCTCGATGCCCGTCCGCCACTCTTAAAATCATTTCCCTTTACCCTGTACCGAAGGACCAGGCTGGTCTGATCGGAAATGATGTCTTCAAAAATATGTTTTGCCCGATACCGACTGATCTCTTCTGCATGGTAGTCGAGGCTGATAGCTTCTAAAAGGCCTCGGGTGATGTCACCCCCGGTCAGGATCCCTGTTAATTCGCCCTGCTCATTTACGACCAAAAGTCGTCCCACTTTGTACTGGGCAAACTTCTTGACCGCCTCTACTACGGATTCACTTTCAAGAACCGTGATAGGTCTTGACGTCATTCTTTTCTTGACCGGGGCCTGGATGTCACCTTCCACCAGGGCCTTGATGAGATCTTCAATCGAGATGATTCCAACGAGCCGCTCCTCCTCAAGCACCGGCACTCCGGAGATTCGATTGACCCGGAGCACTTCTTTCAATTCTGTCATCGAGGTGTCGGGTGAGACCTTGATGACATTCCTCTTCATCACGCGTTCAATAGGGAGTTCATAGATGAGTTCCTGTATCTTTGTGAATTTTGGAACTTGTGACAAAGGGTTTCTCCCTAAAAGTCCGTATTCGGGATCATTTCATTACAGGCTCTAAACCTGCCTGGTACAAGCGACCGCACATTTCATACATGCCGTAGGGCGACGCAATCAGTGGAATTCCTAATTCTTTGGCTAATTCGATGGCATCAGAACTCGGTGTCTTTCCCCGTACAAAAACAATTGCGGCAAGATCTGCCATTTCGGCTGTTCGTATGGACTGAGGGTGAACAAGACCGGTGAGAAGGAGAGATCCCGGTTTCATGAAAGCCAAGGCGTCACTCATCAGATCAGAAGCGCCACAGGATGGGATTTCGAGATCGAGATCGACCTTGAACGTCAGTACCTTTCCTTTTACGGTATCGATGATATCTCCCAGTTTCACTCGAATTTACCTCGATTTCTTGATGAGACTGTTTGAATACTGAATACTTGGTAATGTATGAATTAAATTCTTATTTTATGCATTTCTGATTTCAAGCACCATCTATAAAGATTTAGCGTTAACGTTAACATTTGCGAACACGTTAACATTTTTGGATAAAGTTGTCAAGAAAAATATTTTTTTTATTTTCATGTTTCATGAAATTACGGTAGATATGTAATATATTTCACAAGTTGCAGATCCTGTTTTCTAAGATTTCTTCAGGTATTGGTTCTCTTGTACAAGCGGGAATCTTGTTTGACTCTACACCAAAGTGGCCGTGCTCGCCGGAGGGTTACTCCTGCTCGATGCCCCGCTTTATTGGACGCAGGGAGGGAGGCATTTCGGGGATCAGGCTTGCGTGTTTGCTGGGCATAGATAATCTATTTAGGAGGAGTCATGATCGAAGATTTGAAGGGAGTGATAGAAGAGATCGAGTAGGTGAGGAGGTAACATTCCGCCATGAGTCAAAAATTGACACTAAACATAAAACGTGCTAAAGATAGTTCAACGTGGGCGATTAGCTCAGATGGATAGAGCGTTGGTCTCCGGAACCAAAGGCCGTGGGTTCAACTCCCGCATCGCCCACCAATTCTGAGTGACGATGCTTTTCACTTCCTGATCGGGTTTTAAAAAGCCTATGAAGAAATGGGTTGGTCCTTTTCTATCCATCTCACTTATAGTGGTACTTATCTACCTTTTTGGTCCCTTTAACTCCTTTAGGATCACGGTTCCAGGAGCAGACCCAAAAGGAAATGCTCAAATGAGGCTGGCCCAGGAGACCGGGAAGGAGGAGAAAAAAGAAGAGGCGGACCCCCATTGGATCCAGCTACTCATACAGTTTCAGGAGAAGCTCGATACCTGGCTAAAATCACTCAACGAGCGGATTGAGAGCGAAGATGTCAGTAAGATTGAGGTAAGGTTTTTGGAGATTCTGAGAAACATATTAGAGTGGGTCAAGGAGAAGGTCGACGCAAAGATTGAGTCTTCTCGCGGCAGGGGTTCACCGAAGAAGAGGGGTTTATTTCAGGAGACGAAGGGTAAGGATTCTATGGGAAGATATGGATAATCCTGTCATCCTTTCGGGTGTCGATGCAGCATTTGATGCAGGCCTTTCCACGCTCCGTTTCAACTTCAACCATTTCTTTTTCTCGCATCAGCGATCCCTCATCCCTCCCCTGATGGAATTCTTTAAAACC
>DATIGG010000280.1:0-9117 GCA_035454825.1 Thermodesulfobacteriota bacterium
CGTTGGAAATTGCGAGGGAACTTTACAGAAGGATCGAAGAATTCCAAGAAATATTAGGGTAAATAGACAGCCCTTCCATTCTGCCCGCCGAGTCCAAGCAAAACTGTGACCACCAGGATGCACCTTACGGCTATTGTCAAGTCAGGCGAGGACTTCCTGAAACCACCAAGCGGACATTTTAACGAAACATGCTTGATTTGAATCAGTAATCGCTAGCCCTCTGCTGACTTCTGTTCATCCATCACACCCTCTCTTGATGATGTTAGCTCATTGCCAGGTCAACAGATCTCCCCGGGTATTGCACACTCACCTTCTCCCCATCTACCCGTCGCATCTACTTCCGCCCCTTCCGGATGACTATCGGACTTCGGATCTTTTGGCCCCCTCGTCCAGGTGCGGCTGCCTCTTATGCGCTTCGTGTTCCTCGGGCCAGGGATTTTCCCGCTGCTTCCTCCAGACCCGGCCTCACCGCGGCAGCCCTTGCAGTTCGGCTTACGGTTACCGTCATCAGAGTCCGTAGAGGACTTTCACCTCCAAGTGAGTGCGCCCTGCCAGGCGCTTAGCTTCATAGCGGATTTCGATGCCAAAATTCCTGGTTAATTCTTCGAGATACTCCATGATGGTTTTTTCATTAATGCTCAAGTGTACCTCATTTTTTGCCTTTTGCTGTCCCTGAGAGTCCCTCTGTTAGGAGTTTCTTAATCTCACCACGGCCCAGCATTCTTAATGCTACCCCTCCTTGCTCATTTATTTGCACACTTTGTTGTATAATGTATCGAACAACGAACCAGTTGAAATAAATTCCCAATTATTTTCAGGTTCCTTGGTTTCTATAACACTCTTATCCTTAGAAAAGTAGACAGTTGATAGGGACAGAACCAATTTCCCTACACAATCAAATTCAAATAAAATTATTGAATGATCCAAATTCTCAAATTTTGCACCAAGCAGATTCACCTTATTCCTAACGCCTTGCTTTCTATAAACATATTTCGCCCACACGTTAGCAGTTCCTGATGATGAGCGGGTTACATCGTCTTTATCATAATAGAGATCAGTATCTTCTGTCTTATGAAATAGAATCCAATCGGCCCAGCACACTCCCGTCCAGGCCAAAATAGTAAATCCAATAAACGCAAAAATAACTGCCACATTAGCCGATAAGGATTTCATTCTAACGAATCGCTCCACTTGCAAATTGTAAACGTCAATTCCTCATATTGCTTGAAAACTTACGGGCAGATTTCTCTGCAAAATCTCTTAACGAATCTTTCAAGATACTCAATGATCTTGTCTGTTTTTAAACTCAAGCTTACCTCATTTTTTGCCACTTTATGCTTCCTTTTTCTCATGCCAGGCCAAAACCTCATTAGCCTTCTGGCGTACCTTGGCCAGATCTCTTTTCAGTTCTTCAGCATGACGCTGAACATCATCGAGGACTGCCGTTGCTTCTTCATAAATCTCTTCTGCATCCTTCAAGACCTCGGCCCCTCTCTCCTTGATTTTAGACCTCAGTTGTTTGCCAGATTTTGGAGCAAAGAAAATCCCTACCAGTGCACCCACGATGCTACCAAAAACAAGTCCAATTAAAAAATTGCTTTGGCTATTCCCATTTTCCGTCATGATACCTCCCCCCTTTCTTTCGGCTTTATTTTCCCCTTCCTCATATCCCATTCGTCTTCTTCAACATGAGTCCATCCGTAGATATTCGTCCACCGCTTCTGGCATTGCCTACATGAAATGTTTTGCACTGCCTGATTAAAATCCGCACTGAATTTCCCCAAAGAGATTTCATCAGATCCGCAGTAAGGGCATATATAAGGTGACGACAAGTATTTATGTTTCTGCTCTTCCGTCAGCATTTCTTTTGCACCTCAAGTTTTGATCAAGTTTGTCTTCAACCATGTACAACCTTCCGTCCTCAGTCAGAGAGATAATATCTTTTTTGGATTAGCATTTGAAGGGCATATTGCTTATAATCACGGGGCCTCATCATTCTTTGGACAAAATCTGGACGCTCAAGTCCAAGCTCCCGCAGCGTCTTGGCATCACTAATTCTCAATGCATTATGCTGATAAAAGATCTCTATAACTTCGGAAGTAGCCCTCCTGACCTTAATAGCGTAAACGTAAAGAATCCCGCCGAGGGCCATGATGACAAGAATTAGCACAAGAGATAAATTGTAACCATCTGTCACGATAAATCTTCCCTTCCCCAATAATATACCATCACTGGACAGAGGTTATTGGCTCAAAGGGTCGTTGCTTATATAAGAGTCTACCAGTTTGGGGGAGAAAATCAATAAAATTGTAAAGGAGGTTGCCTTTTTAAGGGACAAGGAGGACAGGATGACTACTTTTTACTTCATTTCGATGCTAAAGGACGGATCAACAAGAAGGAATGGGAAAACAGGATGCGTCTTGGTATGGAACTCCTGCCCTCTATACCCGATGGGGAATATCCTAAAAAGGTCATAGATGCTGAGCATCGTTTTGCGAAGAAACGTTACTAACACGAGTTCAAATGGAGGCCGAGTCGGAAGGTGGAGGAGGCAATTGTGGGGGCGATACTAAGCTATTTGTCCTGACCAGCAATTGATATGAGTATCCATGCTTTCATAAAGGACTCCATCTTTACCATGGTTGCTCAATTTACTCTGCAAAAGAACGTCTATCTTCCTCTCCAGGGGTTTTTGATATCATAGCGTATCTATCCCACCTGATCGTGGTTTTGGAAGTTTTTTTACCACGGCAACAAAGGACAAAGATCTAACTCAACTCTAGGCCTGTCCAGTTGGTTCACCTGGATACCACATATTGCGTTAGCGTCACACTCGAATTTCTGATTAACGGGAGGGAAACTGGGACGAAGAGGCGAGATCCCGATTTCTAAAGATATGGTGACAGCACGCTTTACTTTAGGACAGTATTTTGTTCTTCTTATTTCTTTGGTTACCATCTGCCATTTTTCTCCTTCTTGGAACAGCATTAGAATTTTTAATTATTTCTGTTGTTTTGCTTCAATCACTCAATGGTAGATAGAATCCCTTCTCACTATCCTCCAAAACACTTTCAATAAAAAAAATATCCTCGTTTTTCGCATCCTTACCAAAATATTCCCTTCCCCAGTTGATAATAGATTCGTCGGAAATTCTCTCTGGATTCATTCTCCTCTCTGGTAATACACCAACAAGATCGAGGCAATTCTTTATCGCATCACGTAGATAGAATTTATAGGCTAACATATTCCTCCTGCTCCCTGGTTCTCTTTGGAAGAATCTTGCATTCGTGGATTAAGGAAACTGAAGAAGTAAACTGACAGCCTTCTTCGTGATGGCAAGTTTCCGCTTTTCGCTCTCCAGGCATTTCTCCAGGAGATCTTCGTAAGACTGAGGGTTCTCTTCCCGATCTGCCTTGTCGCAATTCTGGTCGCAAAGCCCCCCCTTAAAAATGCACTTTGAATTTCGATTGAAGATGCAGCTAACCTCGGTTGCCATCCTTGTTTCTCCTTCGAACCTATCTATTTGGTCTTAAAACTGACTTGGAAATTCTTTTCCTTCTCTGGAGACATGCCACCCCCTTGCACCCCAAAGGCGTCTCCAAGGACCGATAAAGTCTTACCTGCTAAATTAGCAAAATTGGTGCCAAATAGCGTCAAATTGCTTAATCAGTTCAATTGCTGTAAAGAGGGGGTAATTCGTGGCATGTCAAAGAAAGATTTCCTTTGCCCACCTATCCTTTAGTGAAAACAAAAAATGGAAGAACTTTTCACAAAAGTCTCAAATTACTTCCATTAGAGCTGTGAAGACCTTTTCCCAACCGCTTATTCATTTTGATTTGAAGTCTTGGATTATAAGGAAATAAAACTCCACTTCAGGAAGGAACATTGCATCGCCATCCCGTGCTCCCTTTTCCAAATATTCTCCTCCTTATGGAACAGGCCGGGATTGAAGCGTGAGACTTTCTTCCCTCGATTTTCTGAATTCATGCGGGATACCGTAATAATCGACTACTTGACGGAGAGCTTCTAACTCAATCTCGCACTCCCGAAATGTATTTCTTTAGCCTTCACACAACCACAATTTGCAGCCAAGGGATTTCACGGTGCATCCCTTTGGGCTCAAGTATTTGCATCCCTCGCAGCATCCTGCGTCGCCTCTCAATGAACGCATCCTCCTACACTTGCCATCTTTCCAGTCGCAGGGATTGTAGCAATCCAGGGTTCGCTGCCCACTGGCGAGCAGTATATCGTAAAGTTGCCCCTTTGCCTCCAATTTCAATTTACCCTGGGATTGTTCCATTCTCAGCCAACCTCAAAAAATGCAAACTAATTTCCAGTCTCCGCCCTTATTTCTGAGAGATGGCTTCAACAGGACAAACCTCGGAGCAAGACCCACAATCCGTGCATTTGTCTTCGTCAATCACGTATGGTTCTCCTTCTTTAATAGCCTCAACAGGACATTCTTCAGCACAGGTTCCGCAAGCCACGCATTCTTCGCTGATGACATGAGCCATTTCCGTCAACTCCTTTCTTGGAGTTCATTTCTATTTCGATTTGAGTTTTAAACTCCTTATTAAAAAAATCAATTCTGGTTCCTTCCGTGTCAAGCCCTGTCTTAAACCTTACATTGAGAGATAAAAGAGGCGTCCCGTGGGACGCCCTTTCAGTCTCAAAAAAATAGAAGGGTTATTGAACCTTGATCTTAACCTCTTTCTTTCTGGCTTCTTCGGATTTTGGAAGGACAATCTTCAAGACCCCGTTCTTATAGGAAGCGGTAATCTTTTCACTGTTGACCTCTGCTGGTAACTGAATGGAACGAGCAAAAGCTCCGTAACTTCTCTCGATAAGGTGATAATTTCCTTCCTTTTCCTCTCTTTCCTGTTTCTTTTCTCCTTTGATGGTAAGCATCCCATCTGACAACGAGATGTCGATATCCTTCGGTTCCAATCCAGGCATCTCAGCCTTCACGACAAGTTCATTGGCCGCCTCTGTCATATCGAGGGCAGGAAGCCATTCTCCTTCCTCTTCAGCCCTTAACCGAGGTCTCCTTTCAAAAAAGGAATCCCAGACCCGATCCATTTCCCTTCTCATCCTGTCAAAATCACCCAATGGAGCCAAATGTCTCAGAGGTTTCCAGATCGTTAACTCCTGTGCCATGATCCCTCACTCCTTTCTTTAGAATTCTCTTCTAAATCAAAATATAGTCATCCTTCCCCAACTGTCAAGTTCCTAAACTCCATGTCAACGCCCCCTATCAAATTAAGGGTCAAAAGGGAGCTGATAAAAATGGACTCATGCTATTGCGGGAAACTCTGACCAAGATTAAAAAAACCTCTAAGGCCACTGCTCTATTGCATTTCCATGGATGAATGCTTACTTTTAAATTAAAGAGGTAATTTAAATGGACCGAAAAACGATATTCAGTTTGGGGATAGTGCTTTTGATCGGGCTGATGTTGACAGGTTGTGCGGGGTATTATAGCGGATATGGTTATTATGATTACCCCTATTATGATAACGGATATAGGTATTACGGCGGGTATGGTCTTTATGATTACCCCCATTACGATTATGGTTACAGGTATTACGGATATCCCTATCATCACGGGCATGAGTGGAGGGGACACCATCGGCATTAAGATCAAGAGGGGTATGCTAATAGGGAGAAAACCCCAAAAGAGAAAATAGCCAGACTGACCCATTAATGAATACAAATAGATCGGTGAACAAGAAAGGATAGTCATTCTGACCCTTCCCTGTTCTTTGATCATAAAAGGTGAAACATACATGAAGAAGCTGACAAAATTTGCCCTGATCGTCGGGATGTTGGCAACCCTTTCGGGGTGTGCATACGGTACGTACGACACATATGGTGGCGGCTTGAGTTCACGTCCAGGGGAAACTAATTATCTGGCCAATTGCCCGCTTCGTGATCAGCGAGAGTGTCATACGTGGTTTTATGGCCCATAGGATAATGATTATCCCTCTCTCTATGGCCAATCCTTCGGAGGAAAGCCAAATCATTTATTTTCCCGAATAATTGGGCACAAATTTGAACAGGAAGGTGAATTGAGATTGTAGATGAGAGGTTTTTTGATTAACAAAAATCTATCTTTTTATTACTGGCTGAGAAAAAGGATAGGCAAAAAGTGGGCCTGCAGGGTTGCAATTACCATGGAGAACGGTATCCTCATTTTTCGAAGACCTAAACTCAAAGAGGACAGTTCCAAAGAAGGATCAACGCACCTCCGAAGTTGTCGATCCAACAGTTAAGAAATATGTGAAGGCCGACTTTGGCATTATCTACAACCCTGTCTACCTCCTGAGGTTTCTCTACTAAATTCCTCATTGGCTCCTTCTAATGTCCGATTTTCAAGTATCGTTCAGAATAACCTGACAAAACCCTCCAAGGCTGACTTCAGAAGAAGCATGACTAAAGGACGGAACCTCATCTATGTCTCCTCTCAACTTCTCCTGGAGAAACCACTCTTCCCCCTCCTGAAAATCCTCTGCTTCCAGAAACGCCACTGCGAAATCCTGGACTTCCAACCAAGGGAGGAGAGCCCCGCTTTCCCGGATGGTGACGGTGATCATGGTGAGGATGATGGTAATGGTGGTAGTTATGGTGATGATAATGGGAAAAACGGAATCCCCACCATCCATACGGATACCCCCACCAGAAATCATCATACCACCAAGGATCATAAGAGTAGTAAGAGTAAGCATATGGATAGTATTCTGGCCAAAGATAGACTTGTTTACTCATGACCAGAGGATATCGGTAATAGATTTCAGCGAGAGGTTCGATCTTTTCTCCCCCAAGCTCCCCAGCCACCGTAATCCTTCTCCCCTTTAAGTAAACGTAAGGATCTAAAAATCTATTATCGAGAACCAAAAACCTTCCCTCTGAAACACTCCTCTCTTTGGGTTCTCCCCTTAAGTCTAAAGGTTCCTGAAAGACCTCGATTTCGGTAGTTCCATCTTCTTGATTGATCACCTGGATAATCTCTCCACCCCACACAACAGATTTCCCTATGCAGGCACTGGGATTCTCACGGACTTGCTTCAAGGTAAGGGAGAGATCTGAGTTTTTTCTAATGTCCTTGGAGATAACATGAGCACAACCAGAAACAAAGAGGATTATCAGAATAGCGAAACATAGAAGCGGTAGTGTCCTTAATCGTTGTCTTGTCTTTAGATTTTCTTCCAATTTCTTTTACTCCTCCGTTTGCTCCCTTCTGAACAAATGTAATGGCGGCATAAATCTCGAATTCCATTACATGGGTCCTCTGTAAAAGCCTGAATAGCCTTCTGACCCGTGGTCAGGCATAGTTATCGTTTAACGAGCCTATATCATGAAAAAGAGTTTACTAAATTGACGGAAAAAGATCAAGAAAAACTCGGAGGGAAAAGTGATTGGGAAATTCTTTGGTTTACTCTTGATACGCTGGGGCTAATGCCTCAAGACCTTGGCTTTTTGACACGATTCTGATCTCTATTCTCTTGGAATAGGAGAAGGAATTGGTTGAGTTGAGGTCGAGGATAGAAGGGGAAATCTCCCCTAACCCCTCTTTACCAAAGAGGGGAATTCACCCCTCTGTGAAGGGAGGGAAAAAGGATTTGGTCTTCAGTGTCTACACAATACTTCCTCTCCCCTCTGAGGGAGAGGATTGAGGTGAGGGGGGACTCTCGTGAATCACCCTCACCCATACCCTCTCATATCAAGGGAGAGGGGAAAGCCCCTTAATTTTCATCGTTCGAGGGTGCCCTCCGGGCATGCGGTATTATGGACTGATTAATAGATCTTTGATCGGGTTCTTTGAGTTTGCCATGAGGGAAAGATGCTTACCGGCAGATCGGGAAAAAGGTCAAAGGTGGAAGGGTCTGAGGGCAACAGGAGAGGGGTAAAACGTTAGGGTTGGAATATCTCACTTACTTTGACGGTTAATCCTTTCAGCAGGGGTGATTTGAAAGAATTTTCAGTCCCAAAATTCCCCTGGTTCCTATAACTTTCGCCCCCTCAGTCTCAGTACCGTAACCTCTCTGTTGTCCAAACTTACAATCCAATATTCCTTCACCCCAAATCGGGCATAGAGCTTTGTCTTGGAGATCTTGTCGATCTTTTCAGAATGGGGAGATAAGACCTCCACTACCAGGTCTGGGGCCCCCTGGATGTTTCTCTCTTTGATAATATCCAGTCTGTCCTGGCCAACAAAAAAGAGGTCTGGCTGGACGATGTCTGTATCGGACAAAATCACGTCGCAGGGGGAGAGGAAAACGGCTCCCAGGTTTTCATGAGACACAAAGGAATCTACTATTTTGAAGACTCGAGCCAAAACCCTCTGATGATAAGGAACTGGTGCCGGAACCACATAGAGCTCTCCATTGATGACCTGGTACCGCTTGCCATTATCGGGAAGGTGGAGATAGTCTTGATAGGTGAATTTCTCGTCGATCTTAAATGCCTGTTCTCTCATCTTTGTCCCGAAAGAACCTCGCTGTGTTTAACAAGATTATCTGAAATATTCCAACAGAAGTCAAGGGGGGAAAGGGCGCGGGTTATATTCTTTCGAGCGTTGGCATTCCCATCAATCTAAGGACATTGGCCATCACCTGCTGAAATGCCCTGACCAAGGTAAGCCGAAAAATCCGAAGCCCCTGATCTTGAAGGTGAATAAAAGGGGTCTGGACCTCTGCACCAGGGTCAGGGTGTTCGTACAAATCGGTAAAGGAGGTCGCAAGACTGAAAGCATATTCTGCTAACTGGGAAACCCTCAAACTTCGGCCGACTTTTTCCAAAACCGAGGAAAATTCTGAAAGGACATTTAGCAAATTTATCTCCGTTTCGGTCAACTGGGGTGGCACAATCTCCCCACTCCAATGAAGATCGATCCCTTTCTCCCCTGCCTTTCTCAGGATACTGCAGGCCCGCGCATGAGCATATTCCAAATAAACACCCGTGTCCCCTGTTGTCTTTAGAGCCTCATCGAAGTCGAAGATGATCTGGCTCTCCAGAGTAAATTTTACAAGATAGTATCGGATGGCTGCCGAAGCCAGAACCGAGGCTGCTTCTGCCTCCAGAGGATGGTCTGCCTTCTCGATCACCTTCTGTTTGACG
>DATIGG010000281.1:0-6748 GCA_035454825.1 Thermodesulfobacteriota bacterium
CGGTGATGACCGTCGTGGTCCCGCCAGGGACCACGTATTTAACGAATTCTTCAATGCTGGTTCTGCTGATGATATGGGTATGGCCGTCGATCAGACCGGGAAGAAGAACCCTCCCCTCCGCATCGATTACCTGGGTCTTATCGTCCGGCATGGGATGAGGGTCAGGGCCCACAAAAGCGATCATCCCATCCTTGATCCCGATTGATTGCCCCCTGATCAACTCTCTTGTGAAAACATTGAAGACGGTTCCATTCCTGACGACTGTATCCGGGGGCAAATTCCCTAAGGCTACGTCACTGAGGACTCTTCTCTTTTCCATAGTGTTCATGGAGAACTTCATAGCAAATATCGGGCTCTCGTGTCAAATCGCAATCATCTGAAACAGAACCAAGATCCTCACATCGGAGATTCTATCCGCAGGACCTGGATGGTCTCTCCGAGGAAACCTGAAGCGGCACATTTGAGCGATGAGCCACGGAGAAGTTACCCCTAAAATGGTCTCATCAGCACGATCGGCCTATTGCCCTCCTTCTAATGATCCGCGTTTCAAGGTTTCGGAGGAGAGACTACCCCGGTCCGGTCTGGAAACTGAGGGATCACTCCAGGCTTATCACTCTTGTTCAAAAATATGGTATGATGGTCAATATAAGGAAATATCTTTGTACAGAAATCCCAGCTTCAAGATGGTATCCTGCCATTGCCCGGCAGAGATCGAAAGCCAGGTTTGATGTTAAGGTGAAATAGATGAAGATTTACTCCCTTCGATCCATTCCTTCCGCCCTCTTTCTACTCCTTCTCCTTGGTTGCACTTCCCTCTCGCCCCGTCATGTCCTTCCAATTCCTGACAGCATCGAAGGGTGCCAGGTATTTTTTGATCAGTTAGAGAAACAGGTGGAAGAGGCAGGCGTAAGGGATGCCTCGAACTTCCTCATTCCAGGATTTCCGTATCTCCGCACGAACCGTTTCCTTGCAGCCATGAAGGATCGAATCAGGGACGAAAGGGATCAGGAACAATGGTTGCAATGGATGAAGACTTTAGACCTCCAGGCCAGAGAGAAAGAGATCAGCAACCTTCCAGAGGATACGGTTCGCTCCTTTCAGGCGATTAAAACGACTCAACCGGATCGAAAGGAATTTAAGGCTCGGGTAGAGTCCTGTTCAGACAGGCTATTAAATCGCGATCAGGCATCGGCAGAATTTCATGCCATCCTTGCTTCGAGGGTTGATGTACCCGATGAATACTCTTTTTTGAGGAGGGCCATCGGCCTCTTTCCTCTCATGGTCATTCCTGTGGCCGTCGTCAGCCACAAGGCTCGGGTCAAGACCAGGTCGTGGTATGAACCGGACTTTGACGACCTGCCTGTCAAAGGCCAGCTCAGAACATATGTGCCGCGGGAAAATCTCTCCCTGGATGACAAAGCGGTTCATGAAACGATGGATGAATCAAGAAAAAATCCTTTGGGAGTTCCTCAACCGGACGCGGACCAGGGAAAGAAGCTGGCCTTGTCTCTTGCCCCTTTTCTTATTCAAGACGTCGCTGCGCCTTATGATCGGATCGGAAAAGTCTCTTGGAAAGGGGATCGCCTCGAAATTGGTCCAGAGAGGCCTACCGTCTATTACTATTTCTCTCACGCCTTCCTGAAGGAGAAACCCGTTCTTCAAATCAACTATGTGATCTGGTACTCAGAGCGGGCCGGAGAATCGCCGCCCTCCATCGAGAAAGGCCATCTGGATGGATTGACTTTTCGTGTTTCGCTGGATATTCAGGGGAAGCCTTTCATGTGGGATGTGATGAATAACTGCGGATGCTACCACTTTTTTGCCCCTGTAAGAGAACGGGTCGACCGGATCATCTCAAGGCCCTTTAAGCACGATCCTTTTATTCCCCAGTGGCTTCCCATCCTTCCTGCTGGCAAGCGCCTGGGAATAAGGATCAACTCGGGGTGGCACCAGGTGGAGCGCTTATTAACCGCAGGGGAATCTACTGCTGCCATCCCTTATGAACTTGTGCCTTATGATATTCTGGAAGCCCTCCCTCGTGAAAACGGAGGAACCGCAAGCATCTTCGATTGCAGAGGAATTGCAAAGGGCTCGGATCGAGTGGAGCGTTTTATTCTGTTCTCCATGGGAATCCCAAAGATCGGAAGCATGCGACAGAGAAGCCATCATGCCATTGAATTGATTCGCCGGACCCATTTTGACGACCCTCGTCTCTTCGATCAAAATTTTGTTTTCAAAGAGGCAGAATGATTCCGCCCATCTCAATAATCTCTGCGTTCTTTGCTTGTCTGCTCTTAACAGGGATGCCCCCTGCATCCGCCTCTCAACCCCCTGTAGAGAGCCGGGTTTTTAACCTGGTCGTAAAGATGCAAGCCGCCTTTAAGGAGATCGAAGATTATACATGCGAAGTCGAACAGATATTTTATCAAGAGGGTGAGGAGGATCAGCGCTACCGCTTCAAATATTATTTTAAAAAAGAGAAACGGATCCGGGTTGATTTCTATTACCCCTATCCCACCCTCAGTTTTTTTTACACGGGGGGAGAGAAAGAGGTGACTGCGGTGCCGTTCCGTCCCATGGCCCTGCTCAAGTTTCGTCTCTCTGTCGATAACCCTAAGATTCGGACGTTGACCGGTCAGAAGATCGACCAGACGGATATGGCTTATTTTATCGAATTTCTCTTCGAAAATCTGAAGAAGGTACCCCAAAAAGATGATGAATACAAAGAGGACAGGGACCAGGTCACCTTTTGGTTTCAAGCCTTAGATTTTATCAATGGGGAAAAGATCGAAAGATATCGGATCGTTATATCCAAAGATTACTGGCTTCCTATTCGGATTGAAAGGTATACACTCGAAAAGAAACCCATCGAACTGAGCATCATCAAAAATTACACCATTAATACGCATCTCGATGGTAAGCTTTTTGTTCCATAGAACTGAATCTCACCCTCAATTCCGTGATCTCATCCTGAACTTGACGAAGGTGGCCGGTTAATATTTTCCTCCAGGGGATTCTCTCACCGTTGATCATCCGGATCTCCTCAATTCTCAAAGTCTCCTCCTTCCTAAATTTTTGGCCCTCCAGAAAAGGTGGGAGAGGTCACAGAGCCTTCTTCCCCAGAAGGGGTTCGAGGACTTTCTTGCATCAGGATGGATGAAACAGAAATGGCGGCATTTGATCTTCTGGAGGGCCTCCTCGAACCCCTTTTCATCATTCCCATTCTCATTTCCAAAGAAATTAGGGATCCAGTATCCCATCGAGGAGAAAGGGCTCACCTTCCCGGAATGGTAATGATAGAAATCGATAAAATTTCGGAGGTCCGTTTTGACGCCGAATAACTCGGGATGGAGGTGCCAGGGAGAGCCTGGTTCCATCTCAATCGTGAAAGTGCGAATTCCCTTCACATAAGGATATCGACTTCGGAGATCCCTTTGGAACCGGATCGTCTGGTAAACATCTTCCTTCCTCTCGAAAGGCACACCCAGGGCAAAAAAAAGGTCACAGTAGACCTGGTGTTGCTCCAACTGATCAAGACATTCCGTCAAGGCCTGATTGGTGTAGGGATATCCCTTATGAATCCTTCTTGTCCGGACCGAACCCACGTCCGGCGAAAGGGCAATGAGCGATTTCGGTCCTGGAAAAGTCTCCTTAAAGGATAGGATAAAATCGACCGTCGGAAGTCCAAAGGATTCGAAGAAACATTCCGACCTGATCTTCTCCTCTCGGAGGCGAGAGAAGAGACGGAGATAATAGTCCGGGTTCTTTGGAAAAGGATCGAAACAGATATGGAAGGTTTCATACCCATAGGAAAGGGCTTCCTTGATCGTCTGGATGACTTCATTGATTCCCCGGAAAATGACCTCTCGTCTGCCAGTAATCTCCTTTTGAGCCAAATGGCCCCCCCCGCACCAGGTGCACTGGACAGGGCATCCCCTGCCCACAGGGAGATGGTAAATGGGCGATTTCAAGGAATACATCCAAAAATTTTTCTCCTTGGAAACCCCCCTCACATAGAACGGCTGACCCAGGTAGCGAATATAGGTCGAATAGTTCTTCAAGAGAGGGAAGTTTGTAAAGGAGAGGTTGTTCAGATCTTCTTCGGAGGCCACATAGGAAAGGGGGTTCATGAGGATCCTCCCCTTTCTCCTCCAGGTAAGGTTGGGAACCGAAAAAAGGTCTTTCCCTCCCTGGAGAAGGGCGCGGGCCAACTCCAGCATGGGGATCTCTGCTTCACCGCGGATAATCCCATCCACAGCATCGAAGTCCTTCATGATCTCTTCATGAAAAAAACTGGCCGTATAACCACCAAGAACGATAAACGTAGAGGGAGAAGAGGCCTTCACTTTCTTGGCCATCTCTATCACATCGAAGCTCTGGTGATGCCAATGAAGATCGAAAGCCACGATTCTTGGGTCATTCTCCCGGAGGTAGTCGAGGATCGAAAAGTTCCGGCCTTCAATCCATTCCACTCCGAGGTGAAGGACTTGGGTTGAAATATCATGACGTTGAAGGAAGTCAGCCAACGCCAGGAGTCCCATAGGAAGGAAGTTAATCCAGATGAACTGATCGATCGGCCGGTAATAGTTGATCAATTTGGGGACGTGAAGAAAGAGGCAATCCACTTTTCCCATGGTGGTGGAATTGTAAAATGCCCGGACTGGAGATTCAACCCTGCTTTCCAATTTGAAGGAAAAAATGATCTTAAATAAGGTACCTTTTTTCCAAAAATACCAGATTCACCCCATTTATTTTTCAGACGATCCGTGGGAAGATAGATCTGTGTAGTCACCACTATGAATTTAGGAACGCGAAAAAAGGGAGGGAAAAATGAACAAGAAATGGCATGTGAAAAGGTTGTTATGGACCACTTTGATTGGATCTCTTTTCCTCTTTTCTTTGGTCTTCACCGATTCTGGCATGGCCCAGAAGAAAAAGACCCCTGAACTGTTAAGCCAGGGGAAGAAACTCTATGAACGGGCTTGTACCTTCTGTCACGGACCACTGGGGGATGGAAAGGGCCCGCTCGCAGCAACCTTGAAGACTACCCCTGCGGACTTTACCAAACCTTTGAATCAATGGACACACACTAAGGGGGATCTTAAAAAGGTCTTCGATGTGATCACCAATGGAGTCCCTGATACCGCCATGGCTAAATTTCGCTACTCTGAGGAGGAACGCTGGGCCCTGGTCTACGCCGTGATGGAGTTCAGTAAAGAGAAAGGAAAATGAGGATCTCAGATGTGAGTGGTGCTTCCTCCTATGAAGCTCAGGTGGCAACGGATTCAAGATTCGTTAACGTCGTTGCAACACACACAGGGCTCACCGAAAGCCAATGGGCTCTCCTCTGCTGAAGGAGACCACATAGCCTCCCACCTGCCTCTCTTTCTCGAGAAGAAGGACCTTCCATCCCTCTTTAGACAGAAGGGAGACAGCCGTTCATCCCCCTATCCCGGACCCGACGATGACGGCACCATATCGATTCGTCTTTGACATACATCCCCATTAAGAGAAGAAGGAACTTCCGGTGACAATCAAGGCCGTTAGCGGATGGAAAGGGATTATAACAGATTCAGTGCCGCCCGCAAACCCGGTGGTCTGTTCAGGTTATTGTTTGAAATGATGAGGTGGGATAAAATGGTCTCTAAGAGAAAAAATCTTGTAACACCGATTGAGAACGCAAGGAGGTCAAATCATATGGAAGATAAAGGGAGGACTGACAACGAGCCAGGATGCGGGCAAGTCATTGAACCCAGGAGCTCGGACATCCTTAATTTGGAGCAGCGTTTCCTAATCCGGGTTCCTGCCCGGCACAATCCTCGCCTCCAGAAGATCATTGACCGGATCAATGTTGACGATGAACTCTATATGCTTTGGCAAATCATAAATGTGAACGTCGTCAAAAGGCTTGCAATGAGCGATCATGGTCCGGTCCATGTACAGATCGTTACGAACATCGCCTTGAAATTTCTTAGACTCCTCGCCGATCGAAGCGTGCAGCCTACCAGTGTGGTCGATTACAGTCTGGCTATCGAAGACGCCGAGGTGATTGTTGCCCTGGCGGCATTACTCCACGACCTGGGAATCTCGATCCACCGTGCAGACCACGAGTTGTATAGCCTTTTCCTGGCAAGACCTAAGATCAAGGAACTTCTGGATGGCATCTACGAGGTCCCGACGCAAACCATCCTTGTCTCGGAGATCCTCCATGCTATCATCTCCCATCGGGCGGACGGCCAGCCGCTGACTCTGGAAGCGGGAATTGTCCGCGTTGCGGATGCCCTTGACATGGAAGAGGGCAGATCGCGCATTCCCTTCCAGGCGGGGAAAATCAATATTCATTCCGTCTCGGCAGCCGCCATTGAGAAGATCCGCATTGAACCCGGCGAGGATAAACCCATTCGGATCGCGGTGGAGATGAGCAACTCTGCTGGAATTTTCCAGGTGGAAGAATTGCTCAAGAATAAACTGGCGGGCTCAGGTCTCGAGGCCTATGTCGAGATTGACGCGTCGATCAAGGGCGAAGCGGAGAAGAAGCTGATCCATACCTTTCGGATTTAAAATTTATCCTCCCCTCGCCCCTTTCGTCGACCCTCTTCTTTCAACCAAGAATCAACCTTCCTCAAAATTGATAACTCTCCTCCATTTGCCTCTACTTCCACTTCGTTCTTTGCGAAATACTTCACATATTTAGAGCTTATCCGTAAATAAATATTGACATTTAAAAGTCGTCCATGATAAACATAAT
>DATIGG010000282.1:0-9067 GCA_035454825.1 Thermodesulfobacteriota bacterium
CAATTCGTGCTCCTGTCGAATCTGCAATTCAGACATTGGACTTCAGACAATAGGCGTAGATTCTTAAAGATAAAGTCTGAGAATCTATCTCTAACATTCTTAAATAGCGCCAATAGAAACTCCCCTCCCCACCGCGGGAGAGGATGAAGGAGAGGGGGGACCAAATCAGTTTTGTCCACCCCCACCCTCACCCTCCCCCATCGAAGGGGGAGGGCATATTTAGAGAAATTTAAAATATTTTTGTTTAGTATTTGGCATCTATAAAATCCAAGACCTTTCCCAGGGTGTCCTCTTCACCGAGAGATCCTCCCTTCGTCACAAGAACCTGACTATTCCCCCTTGATCCCGCCGGTGTTCCATAGGCGGCCACAAAAGAAATGTTTCCCAAGATTTCGATCCTCTCAATTCCAATGGCGTGGCATACGGCAAAGCTGGTTTCTCCGCCAATCAAAACAAGCCCATCCATCTTGTTTGAATCGAGAAAGTGGCGGACAATCTTTGCAAGGGCAACGACCAGTTCCTGGCTCTGTCTCCTCATATCTAATCTGCCCTCACCAATGGTTAGCACAACCCTTTTGGGTCGATCCGAGAGGGCCTGAAGGCCCTGTGTTGATTTCACGAAACACGAATCCAGGCGCTCCATCAGATCTTCCGGGTCAAATTCAACGCTCTCTACCATTCCTGCCTTCTTAAGGAAAGAGAGTTGAGCACGGGCCATAGGGTGGGAAGAGCCGGAAACAACCAATACCCTCTTTTTCTTAAGAAAACCTGTCCCTTGGTCGAAAGTTTTCTCTTGTCCTTTAGTAATTCTTAAGGATTCCGCCAGATATCTTCCCAAGGCACTGGACAGTCCGAAAGACCCGATATAAAAGAAAGAGGAAGGCTCTATCTGCATGGAGGCGTTGACGATCCGGTCAATATCAGCATCGGTCTCGGAATCAAAGATAAGGATCTTCTTGGATCCAATCTCACAGTGGTTTGAGATCTCCAAATTTCCGGATCGCACCTCATCGAGACCGATCACTTCGATCTTGACCCTTGGTATCTTTGAGAAAAGATCGACATTGCTGGAGGTTGATATGGGGTTTGGGTTCAGCCGGTCCTCACCGTGGATTGAATCCTTGATGGGTACTCCGCGAAAAAATTGACAGCCATTGACCGTTGTACGGCCTGCTCCAGGTATGGCTGCCACGTAGAGGCCTAAGTGGACTCCAAGGACCTCCATCATCGAAACAACCTCAGTGGCAACATGACCTCTGAGGGCCGTATCAATCTTTTTAAAGAACCACCTCGGTTTTAAGCTTTTCAGGCCCACGACTGCATGCTCTATGCAGTGGGAGGCTTCTCGATCTTCGAGACTCCTGCTTTGAGTATTGACGATCAGTACCTGAGGAATATCCTTTGACTTGAATTCCTTATCGACAGAGCCAACAGTCCGAAGCCCAGCAGAAGCAAATTGGGCGCCCGTGTCACAGACGCCGGTCACGTCATCGGCAATAACAGCAATCAAAGGGTTCATGGCTTGGAAGGAGAGGGGAAAGGGATGATCAGTTCAAAATATATCGCATCGGATTGATAGGGATGCCATTCAGCCTGACTTCGTAGTGGAGATGAGGGCCTGTTGTCTTTCCAGTGATTCCAATTTCAGCTATCTTATCCCCCCGTTTCACTCTCTGGCCTGTCTTCACCAGGGCTTTACTGAGGTGGCTGTAGCGGGAAGTCATCCCAAAACCATGTGAAATTACAACGATTTTCCCGTGAACCAAATCATTTCCGGAATCCGAGATCATTCCATCCGCAGGAGCAACGATCAGAGTCCCCACCCGGTTTGAAATATCAAGCCCTTCGTGCATCTGGGTTAAACCCGTAAAGGGGTTCGTTCGAAACCCGAAACCTGATGTCACCCATCCTGTGGTAGGCCAGATGGAAGGCGTGTGGATCAGCATCTCTTTCTTCGATTGAAGCTGTTTTTCGATTTCAGAAAGGCTCACCTCCCGAGAAATAGCTTCCGATTGGATGCGATCAACATCTGCTCTCATCTGTTGAATAAGACTCCGGTCGTCCTTCTCCTTTTTCAATTGATCCCGGATATCGGATGGCGAGGGACCTCCCATTCCCATGAGAGAAGTCGTTTCCTGACCCCGCTCGAGATTAGCAATAATCCGAATCTTCTTGTCGAAATCCCTTAATTTGGAAAGCTGTTTTTCCAGATCTTCGATTCTTGCGGAGAAAAAGTGAATTTGGGACTTTTGGGCCTCGGTCTCATGGTGCAAACGGGCAAGCTGAAAGGCCTTCTTCTTCACCTGAACATAATCGCAAAAGAAGAACGTGGTGCAGAGAAGAATAAAGGCCAACAGATAGAGGGCTATCTTAAAGGTCTTTTTACGAATCTTAAGATGATGTGTCCTGGAGGTTTTAGGGCCAAAGATGAGAATATTGTAGTGCTCTCTGTCCAAAACACCCTCCTCGTTTCGAAGCAGTCTTATTCACTCCCCCAAGGATACCCGTCCTTTTTACCAGACTCGGAATCAATCTGTCAAGTCTTTTTTAGAGAGTTTTGAAAAACTCTCTTGATTGCACCGATTTCAAATCATGATTACAAATATTTTTCTTTAGTTTCAATGTATTAGCCATCTATGTAATCTCTCATGATCTGTGTAATCAGAGATTTCGATGCATCTTCAGAAATCTCACCAATGAATTAAACTACTTCCCCAGGTAAGGCCTCCTCCAAATCCTGTGAGAATGACGTGATCTCCTTTCTGAATAGAACCGCTTCTAACGGCTTCATCCAAAGCGATCGGAACGGTAGCAGAAGAAATATTTCCGTATTTTTCAATCGTGAGATAGACCTTCTCCATAGGAACATCGAGCCGCTTGGCCATCTGCTGAAGGATACGAAGATTGGCCTGATGGGGGATGATCCACTTCACATCCTTCAAAGGGATTTTATTAAAAGAGGCTGCCTCCTCGGCAGCTTCAGCGAATCGCCTCACGGCAACCCTTACAGACTCATTGGCCTTGATCATCCTCAGGGTGTGAAGCTTCTTGTCAACACTTTCATAGGAAATGGGGGTTGTCTTCGAACCTCCTCCGGGAAGGAGGAGGTTTTCACCATTCGCTCCATCGGTGTGGATGTGAATCGATAGGATCTCGGACTTATCTTCTGGAAGATGGTCGTAGGAGCGCAGGACGGCCGCACCCGAACCATCTCCCCAGAGGATGCAGCTCTCACGATCTGTCCAGTCCAGGGTCCGGCTCATGATCTCCACGGCAGCGACCAGGGCGGTCCTGTACGTTCCGGTCTTGAGATACTGTTCAGCTACCGAAAGGCCAAAGATGAATCCGCAGCAGGCTGCAGTCACGTCAAAAGAGACTGCCCTTTCGGCACCCAGCTTTGCCTCCAGCCAGTTGGCACCAGCAGGACAGCAGGTGTCCGGTGTCATGGTCGTCATGATGATGAGGTCCAGATGCTCTGCAGAGACTCCTGCCATATCCATTGCTCGCAGGGAGGCTTCTTTTGCCAGATCTGAGGCATTGACCTGAGGCGCTGCAATTCTCCGCTCCTTAATCCCTGTCCTCTTATAAATCCATTCATCGTTGGTATCCAGAATCTTTTCAAGATCGTGGTTGGAGAGAATCCTTTCAGGGAGAAAGGAACCTGTCCCCAAGATTCCAATTCTTTTGTTGACCATCTGCTAACTCCTTCCCCCAATCCTTGTCGATTCAGTTTGTCATCCTGAACCTTGCCCCTCACCCCTGTCTTTGCTGAAGCGGCTTCACGTAGGCGGGCTGAATCCATTCGCTTCGCCCTGTACACCATGCGGCGCAGGGCTTCGCTCAGAATGACGAAACGCAGCTTATCGTCCTTTTACAAGATCATCATTCTTTATATATTCTTGGCACCCTTTTTCCGACCAAACACAACACCTCATAAGAGAGGGTTCCAATCTTTTCTGCAATCTCCTCAGCACTGATCTGTCCTCCACCCTGCCTGCCCATTAACACGGCCTCATCTCCAAGCGAAACCCCTGGAATACCCGTGACATCAGCCATGATATAGTCCATGCATACCCTTCCCACAACAGGAGCCCTTTGCCCGCGAATAAGTACTTCGCCTTGATTTGAAAGCTTACGATTGTATCCATCCGCGTATCCGATGGGAAGGACCCCAACCAGGCTTTCCCTCTTTGTGGCATAGGTCCCTCCATAGCTGATTCTTTCACCGAGAGGAACCCGCTTGAGCAGTCCGATGCAGGTCTTAAGAGTCATCACGGGTTTGAGTTTAATGAGACTACGAAAATCAGGCGAGGGATAGGAGCCATAGAGGACAATCCCGGGACGAACCAGATTTCCTGACCAGGAGGGAAAAGCGATCAGTCCGGCACTATTAGAGATATGCTTGTATTTAAAATCAAATCCCATCGACTCCGCTATCGTCAAAGCCTTCTTGAAGGCCTCCCACTGTTTCTGAGTGAAGGGGTCCTCGAGCTCATCTGCCATCGAGTAATGGGAAAGAATACCCTCCACTTCAAGCCTTGGAAACCGATTGACTTCCTCCAGGAAAGCTGGCCACTGGTCGAGAGACACTCCCAGTCTTCCCATGCCTGTATCCACCTTCAGATGGACCTTCACCCTTTTCCTTCGTTTCTCAGCATTCTTGGCGAGGAGGAACAAGGACTCCTTTTGAAAAACGACAGGGGTGAGATTAAATTGAAAGACCCAATCGACGTCTTCCTGATAAATTCCCCCAAGAAGAAGAATGGGCGTTTTTATTCCACCCTGACGCAGATACACTCCTTCGTCCGACATGGCCACAGCCAGATACTCTGCCCCTAACTGCTCCAATTTTCGGGAGACTGGGATGACGCCATGACCGTAGGCATCAGCCTTCACCACCCCAAGGATCTTTACCCCCCTGGGAATTCGCTTTTGAACCTGCCGATAATTGAAGGCAAGAGCCCCAAGATCGATCTCTGCGACCGTTGGTCTTCCCAAGGATTTGAACACCCTTGGCATGATATTATAACTCCTTGAATCATCTAAAAAAACGATAAATTCATAACATCAAAATCCCTCAAAAGTCAATGAAAACCCATGGGATAAATGGACCAAGAATTGCGAATTGGGGATTTCGGAATGCGGAAATCAAATCGCCATGTTCATAATAATAATTTTAAAGCAATTCAACTCGGCTCGGCTTGGATTATTCTTGAAAGATGGGGATGGGTAAATTGAAACCATGATTGACAATCTAATTCCCTTTGATTTAATCTGAATTCTGTGGCAACTCAAGAATTACAGAAGATTCGAATCAAAATAAACGAGAGGGAGGTCTCCGTACCTTCTGAAACCACTCTCTTTCAGCTCAAGGACCAATTCAAACCCAACGCTGACCTCATCATCTATAATGGTTTTCCCTTTGCGTTGGATCGTCCCGTTCAGCCAGGAGACGAGATCGTCCTCATCAAGAAAGGAGAAAAACCTTCTCCCGAAGAGATCGAATCCCTCATGATGGCACGGCATACTCCCGGTATTCACCAGAAAATCAGGAACTCGGTCGTTGGAATTGCTGGACTGGGAGGGCTCGGGTCAAGCATTGCCATCGCTCTGGCCCGTTTGGGGGTGGGAACCCTGATCTTGGTCGATTTCGATATTGTGGAACCATCAAATCTCAACCGGCAGCAGTACTTTCTTCAACAGACCGGAATGCCTAAAGTGCAGGCCCTTCAGGAAAACCTCTCCAAGATCAACCCCTATGTAAAGATCCAGCCTTGCATTGAGAAAATAACCCGTGATAATATCGACCGCATCTTTAGCGAGGCGGAGGTCGTGGTGGAGGCCTTTGACCGGGCCGAGCAAAAAGCCATGCTGATCAATACGATCTCAGAAAAGATGCCAGATAAGTATATCGTTGCAGCTTCAGGATTGGCTGGCTACGGAGACAACAATGAGATTCAAACGGTCCGCTTCTCTTCAAGAATATTCATTGTGGGTGATCAGAAGACAGCAGCTCAGCCTGGAGTTGGACTGATGGCCCCCAGAGTGGGAATTGCAGCTCACCATCAGGCGAACACCGTCCTGAGAATACTTCTGGGAGAAGAAAAGTAGCTCAATTTCAGGTTTCAAATTGAAGATTTGAGATTGAAGATTTTTCAATTTTCAATTTGTAATCTGCAATGCTTTTAAAGTTCTCTGACGACGGCGATTTCGTCGCAGTCAGGAAACTTGACACACTTCAGGCAGTCCGTCCAGATCTTGTGAGGGAGCACTGACTTATCCACTTTCTTGAAGCCCAGCCGCTCAAAAAAATCGGGTTGGTAGGTCAGTGCGAATACTCTCTGGGCCCCTAACCTCTTCGACTCTTCAAGGCACGCCTTCACCAGTTTTGCCCCTATCCCTTTTCTCCTCATCTCTTCCTCGACTGCAAGGGACCGGACCTCTGCCAGGTCTTCCCAGCAGATATGAAGGGCGCAAATGCCCACAACCTTCCGATTTTGGACTGAAACAAAAAAGTCCCGGATGTTATCATACAATTCACTGAGAGACCTGGGGAGCATCTCTCCACGGGTGGAATAGAGCTTAATTAATCGCTGCATCTCTTTTACGTCTCTCAGTTTGGCTTTTCGGATCATAATCTTTTCCCTATTATCCCCCCCACCCCCTTTACAAAAGGGAGAAATGGGAGGGATTTTTACTATCTCTTAGCATTCTCAATCATCTCTTTCGCATGGGCTTTGGTCTTTTCAGTCACCTTCACTCCTCCGAGCATCCTGGCGATCTCATCGACAACCATCTCTTTTCCGAGCCGTTCCACCCGGGTGAACGTCCGGCCCTCCTTCACTTCTTTCCTCACGCTGTAATGGGCATCAGCATAACAGGCGATCTGAGGAAGATGGGTCACACAGATGACTTGGTGGTCCTTGGAGAGTTCTTTAAGCTTCCTTCCAACCACCTCAGCAATTGCGCCCCCGATCCCGGAGTCAACCTCATCGAAGATGAGAACCTGTCGACCGCCGACCCTGGCCAAGATTCGTTTCATGGCCAGCATCATTCTCGAGAGTTCACCCCCAGAGGCAATCTTGGCCAGAGCCTTCACCTCTTCCCCAATGTTGGGAGAGATGAGGAATTCGACCCTGTCCATGCCTTTGGCCGAAAGAGGGAGATCCTCTACCTGAACCTGAAAAGTGGTCTTCTTCATTCCCAGAGATCCGAGTTCCTTTTCGATCGACCGTCTCAACTCGGTAGAGACCTGTTTCCGCTCTCCTGAAAGCCTCTTGGCCAGATCGAGAACCTTCTGTTCAAGGGGTTTCAGACGGTCCTCAAGCTCTGAGAGCCTCTCTTCATCGGAGGCAAAGGTCCCCAATTGATCATCAATCGTTTTTTTATAGAGGAGAACGGCATCAACCGTCGGACCATACTTTCTCTTGAGCCGGTCGATTTCTTCCAGACGGCTCCCAATGGATTCCAGCCGCCCGGGATTGATCTCGATCCGTCTCCCGTAATCTCTGAAGGCGCGGGCAATCTCTTCCAGTTGGATCAGGCTTGACTCCATGGTGGTTAAGAGAGGCGAAAGGGAAGGATCAATCGCAACCATCTCCCTGCTCTGGCGAAGAATCGCCTGGATCTTATCCACGGCTGATCCTTCCTCTCCATAAAGCATCTCCTCCGAGGCACGGACAAACCCCATCAACTTCTGAGCGTGGGCAAGGACCCGCTGCTCTTCTTTCAAAGCCTCTTCTTCTCTTGATTGAAGCCTTGACGCCTCGATCTCCCTCGATTGAAAGATCATGAGGTCGCGCTCCTTCGCCCTCTTTTCCCGTTCCTCTCGAATTTTATTAATCCTTTCAGACAGACTCGTAAATTCCTGAAATTGATTTTCGATTTCTTCCCGGAGTTCCATGAGCCCCCCGAACTCATCCAGGATATCAATATGTGTTTCAGTCCGCTGAAGGGATTGATGTTCATGCTGCCCATAGATGCTCAAAAGCTCTTCTCCGATCTCTGAAAACATCCCAAGCGTTGCCAGATTTCCATTAATGAAGGCCTTCCCCCTGCCGGACCGTGAAAGGGTTCGCCGGAGCAAGAGAGAATCCTCCTCCCGATTTCTAAAACGAGAAGACTTTTCTCCATCTCTCTCAAGGACCTTTCGATTGCCGGAAATGTCAAAGAGGGCCTCGACGCTTCCTTCTTCTTCTGAGCCTCGAAGCATCTCCTCCGTGGCCTTACTTCCGAGAAGGAGTTGAACCGCATTGAGGATGATCGATTTCCCTGCCCCTGTCTCCCCGCTGAGGATATTGAGGCCTTTTGAGAAGGAGATATTCATTTCATCGATAATTGCAATGTTCCTAATTCGGAGTTCCAGTAACACTTCTATCTTTCTCCCCACTTCAGCTTTTCTCTTAATAATTCAAAATAGTGACGATAGGGCGACTGAATGAGAAGGATCTGTCCCTCCGCCTTTTGGACCTCCACCACATCCTCGAACTCCAGAGGAAACCCCTTCTGACCATCAAGGGTCAGGGTCACCTCTTCCTCTCTCGATTTCAGAATAGCATGAACCTTGACATCATCCGGAATGACGATGGGCCGGTTAGTTAAGGTATGGGAACAGATGGGGGTAATGATGAGATTGTGAAGGGAAGGATAGACAATGGGTCCTCCGGCCGAGAGGTTATAGGCTGTGGACCCCGTGGGTGTTGAAATGATGAGACCATCCGACCGAAAGGTGCTGAGATATTCGCCATCAATCGTAATTTCAAGTTCGATGATCCGGGCCAGGGCGCCCTTGTTAATGACCACGTCATTCAGGACTGTGAACTCGGCAAGTTTCTCACCCTTACGGACCACAGAAGCCTTGAGGACATCCCGGGGTTTGGTTTTGAAATCCCCCTTTAATACCCGTTCAAGGACAGGATATATTTCTTCCAGGCTCACCTCCGTCAAAAAGCCGAGACCGCCAAAGTTCACTCCAAGAATGGGTATCCCATGACTCCACACCATACGGGCCACACTGAGAAGCGTCCCGTCACCTCCGAGAACGATGACCAACTCAACCTGAGATGGG
>DATIGG010000283.1:0-7788 GCA_035454825.1 Thermodesulfobacteriota bacterium
CTCGACATTGCTGCCATCCAGATTCGCACGCTTAATCGTACCGATGTCGGCCCAGTACATTTTGCCACCGGCAACATCCAGCGCTATGCCTCGTGGATTCAAGCCGGGTGGGATTACAAGTTTTTCCACATTCGTCCCATCCAGATTGGCCCTAAAAACCTTGGCAATGGCACTGCCAGAATTATTTGCATCTGTCCAGTATATCTTGGCCTCGGACAGGGCAAATACGAACGAACTTGTACTTATCCAAATGAATACTGAAATAGATAAGAAACCAAGGGAAGAGATCAATCTTCTTATTGTGAATGATTCTCTCATGAAACCCTCCTTTTGTTCTTCGCTCAATTGGCATATCAGATTCTTATTTCCATAGTGGTTTTCTTCTCCAAAGACACCAGACGTTTCATCCCTCCCTCATGAGGCGTTTGGCATTTTCCGATGAGCCACTCCGGGTGAGTCATTTGAGTAATACCTATATCAAAAGCTGTTGCATTCGTCAAACAAATAATTTTACCTTCCCCCTTCTCAGGACTTCTAATCACCCATTAAGCAACCGCTTCCTATTTGAAATTCTGCTTTGTATATTCGGCTATCTCTTTGGCACACTTTTCTATCGCGAAGTTAAAGGAGCCTCCGAAGACCCCGCTTCCAATTTTTCCTTCAGACTGGATCGTGGCGATCTCTTTGCCATTCGAATCAAAATATTTCGCTTCAATGGTCAATGCCCCTTCGCCCATATTGCCGAGACCTCCCCAGAACCAACGCGTTAACTGGCTGCCGGGACTATACTGGACGAATCGATATTGGATTTTAAGGTCACTTCCTTTCTGAAATCCTCCTGATTCATATAAGAATTTTGTCAGCATCTCCTGGAACGAACTCTTTGCCTCAATCGGGGCATTGACTGTTGAATCCTTCTCAGAGATTTCTACGGAGGAAACGTGCAATCTGTCTTCTGAGGGTTTCAAGACCATTGTCTTTCCAGCTCCGCATCCTGTCAGAGCAATGATGAGAACGCAGACACAAAAAAGACAACCCAATTCTTTTACATTTAGGCGATGACTCTTCATTATCATTCTCCTTTCTGTGTGAATTGTCTTGTTTGGTTATACCCAAATGACATCCCTATTTCCCTTTTTCTTCGGGAATGAGCGGCGCGCCGGCGGATTGTTTTCCCAGAATCTCTTCAACGGTTTTCTCAAGGCCTATAAATCTTTCGGGAGCCGAAGGATGGGAGGCGGCATACTTGGCTTCGATGCTTTTCGGATCAACTGAAGCTAACCTTCGGAAGACATTAGGGGCCTCTTTAATATCGTACCCGGATAGGGCTAAGATATAGAGACCCACATAATCTGCCTCTCTCTCCATATCTTTCGAATAGGTCGATCTGCCTATTTGCGCACCCATCCGGGCGAACCCGCCTTGTGTATTAACGCCTGCTGCAGCGGCAGCTACATCCAAAACCAGCCCGAGGAATCCGCCAGCGAGAGCGTTCTTCTTAGTCATGCTGAGATGGCCTCTTGCGTTGTGAGCCACCTCATGGCTAATGATCGTCGCTAACTCCAGGTCATTATTAACAAACTTCATCATGCCCCTTGTGACATATACGTTTATTCCATCTGCCAACGCATTAACTTCGTCGCTTGCTACGAGCCGAACAGGATAATTACAGCACGCCTCCTGGTCGATGTTAATGGTCAGCTTTAGATCTTCCCTTTGCACCTCAAGGATCAAAGAGGGGCTACCTTTGGTTGTAGCAAAGACTTTCTGGGTCTCTTTTGTTTCCTTGGTAAGGAGCTGACCGTTTACAGAAATAATCTCATCGCCCACTCTAAGATCGCTCTTGAAGGCAGGCGAGTCCTCAACAACTTGGATGATCCTGGGTAAATCCTTCAAGCCATAAAGCTCTGAGGCGGCCTCTCTGTACTCCGGCTGAAACAAATCCCTGGCAGCAAACATGAAGCCGCCATAGAATCTCTTGTCGCTGCAAAGAGGAGAGGCTCCAGCCAATACGGGCGTGGCTACGTCATATAGTCTTTGCTGCGCCTCCATTTGCGTTTTTAGAGCCAGGATGCGTTGTTTTCGCGCTTCTTCCTGAATTTCCCCATTGTTCCCCAAAGGAACCCTGGCCGTCGGAGTTGCACAGGATACCACAAGAATAGCAAGCAGGCATAAGCATGCATGTAATCCTGGTTTCGAAAATTTGCTTCTCATCTTCATCACCATCCTTTTTCGCGATCCTGATAAAGGACCTATTCTGTTAAGACCAACCTCGTCACTTCTGTTCTTGATGTTGACTCCTCACTCCCCCTTCATCTTTGCCCTCCCCCTCCGAGGGGGGAGGGGTGGGTGGGAGAGGTTCAGGATCAGGGGGTGTCTGTATCATGGAAAGCGCTTTCACAATCTCCGTGGCAAGATATTGAAAAGCACGATCAAGTTCTTCTCTAAACGGTTGGGCGTTGTTGACACTCCATTCAGAGAATTTAAGGAGATTACTCTCGTATTCGGATATGAAAATGTGGCACCAGAGCACCTTACCATCTTCGATACGTATAAGCCTTGTTCCGACGGCCATGAGAAGGCGCAGGTGCGGATTGATGCGCTTGTCTGTTCCCCCTTCCGGGAGATATTTTGCCGCCCGTAAGTCGCACTTTCGGACACTAATCTCCAAAACTGTGTCGATGCCTTTGTCTGATAAGGAACCATAGGTGACCTCTTCATCCAGGGCGTTGGGGCCTTCTCCCTCGATGAGGACAAAAGCGTTCTGAGTTTGTCCTTTGACTACCGATAAGAAGCGCTCACGCATCGTCTCCTGGAAATCAACTGTCGAAAGATAACTATTCAAACCATCCTGTGATTCCTTTATCTTCGATGAGGGAATGCCCTTTACTGCTCCGATGATGCCCCCAACTGCCGCACCAACAGGAATTAGCGCTAAAACCCCTGCACAGCCTATCCCACTGCAACCGGCTCCCGCTTGAGCGACAAACCCAGCCCCTGCTCCTGCCCCATGCAATGCAGCAGCCCCCTTGCCCATGGGTTTGTGAAATCCAACATCCGGCTGAAAGCGTCCGGAAACAACACCGATTGTTCCAAGGTTTGCCCTGAGCTGCTCGACAGGAGAAGGGGATGGTATTGTCGGAGCGGCAGCACAGGAAAACAACAATATCAAAAGGAACGGCAGAATTACTTTCATTGACCTGTTCATCTTGCCTTTCATGGGATGCCTCCAGCTACTAAGGAGTCCATAATTGAACGGACACATTCTTCTGGAAATCTCCCCTGGCCGCTCTTTTACAAAGAGGGGAAATTGCCCCTGCGTGAATCTCAATAAGAGATCCCGTGGACTGCGAGATTCTGGCCCACAAAATCGATGGTTGCTGTTATTTCATCAGCAAAATCATCGGCACACAGCTCGATCGATTGTTCAATGGCGAACGCAATGAGGGGCACGATAGCTTCGCTTGGAGGGGGTGTGATCCCATTTGCCGCAAGAAAACCCGCAGCGATGTCTGCTGTCCCCTCGGAAATCAATTGGATTGCCGTAGCCTCATCCTGCATCAGCGCTTGACCATAAAGGATGATACTTTTTCTAAACTCCTTTTCTGCAGATGTGATGAATTTAGATGCTTCGTGGTAGCTGATCCCGGCAAATTGAGAGAAATCCCTGGCATAGGCTTTGACGAGAAGAACAGGAAAATCCGAAGTGCGAAACACGGCAGAGGATGATAATTTTTGTCCGATCAATGGGTCTATCCTCTTAATCAACAGATCTACACCGTTCTCCAGCAGTTCATGGGAAATCTCCAGGGTCACGGGATCCGGCAGACCCAACGCAGCATAGTCCGGAACCTGTTTTAATATGGCGGCGAGTAAATTTGCCTTGGCGATGATATATCCCTCATTTTGGCCAAGGGTGCGACCGGAGTGGTGAGCAGTGGAGTCTGCTCCCCACACATCATTGTGGGTGGCAAAACCGAAGGCAAGAGACTTCCCCAATCCGGCTTTCGGGACATCCCACACCTTCGTGTACTCTGTATGCGTTTGATCCGATAGAAAGCCCAAGTAATCAGGGAAATTGAACAGATAGTTGAAAGTATCCGGGGCTACCCCGCCGTAGATCTCATCCATGTTTTGATTTCTCTTCGTTTTGCCAAGATGGTCGTTAATGTAAGTGTGAGTGGCAAATCCCCAGGGAAAGGCCTCCGAAGAGAAGAATCCAATCACAAGAAAGAGCAACCCCACTGCCAGAAATTTCATTGTCTTGCTTTTTGCTTTCATTTTTTTCCTCCATCTCAGAGTTAGGTTAGTGTTAGATAGACTGATCAATTCCTCTGTTTCAAGGTTTACCCTTCAAGAACCCGGCCATTCTCGGATTAAATCTGATAAAGATAGTGTTTCCGCTGGAAGGTTTGAAGAATCTTTGCATAAGATACCCCGCTGGGAGATAATCGTTGGCTTAACAATACCAGCACTGTTGAATTTGTCAAGCAAATTATTCTGTTTCCAATCTCATATTCTTTCAGGCGGCATCACCTCCCTCCCAAAGATGAGAATAACTTTTTGAATATTACTTGTTACCCGGAAGGCCCGGTCCTTACCGATCCTCTTTTTGAGCCAGTAGCAAAAGCAAAGATTTTTATTTATCAGGAAACTTCTCATCCGACTCTCACCTTTCTGGTCCCACTTAGAGCAAGTCCGGTGCCAACAGAAACGGTCCTGAACAAATGCTCAGTAAGAACATGAAAGGATTAGGTTTTTGGGAGAGGATCCATCGTGAGAATTTGAGGCAGGTGCGAAAGAGATTGCTCAGGTTATAAGGATAAAGTGGGAATCGAATTACGCAGTTTAAAGATAAAGGATTGGTCTCACCACAGAGTCACAGAGCTCAGAGAAATATTGGGATATTAGCCCACTATTCCATTATTCTGGTATTTCGAGACCGTATTCTCTGATCTTGTTCTGGAGGGTGCGGCGGCTGATGCCCAGGAGTTCGGCTGCCCTGGTCCGGTTCTGGTTTGTCTTGTTCAGGGCATCGATGATCATCTGCTTCTCTGTTACCCGGGAGATGTCTTCCATTTTTTCTTTGAGCGAAGAGGTCTGCGGAGCGGGTACTGTTCCCCGGATCTCGGATGGCAACTGGTTGAGGCCAAGCGTTTCTGTGTCAGTCATGAGCACCATTCGCTCCAGGACATTCTCTAATTCCCTGATGTTTCCCGGCCAATCGTAGCCGCTGAAAGCAGCCATAACTTCAAGGGAAAGATCGGCTAATCTTTTTCGATATTTTTCTGCAAATGTTTTCAGAAAATAAGCGACAAGAGGGATCAGATCTTCTTTTCTTTCCCTCAGAGGCGGGATGTGGATCGGTACGACATTTAAACGATAGAAAAGATCGGAGCGGAACTTTCCCGATTGGACAGCGGAATGAAGGTCCATGTTGGTCGCAGCGATGATCCTTATGTCAATCTTGATGGTTTTTAATCCTCCCACCCGTTCCATGGCCTTATCCTGAATCACACCTAAGAGCTTGGCCTGAAGATGAAGTGGCGTTTCACCGATCTCGTCAAGGAAGAGGGTGCCCAGGTGGGCAATCTCAAAGCGACCGGGCTTACTGGTTATTGCCCCTGTGAAAGCGCCCTTCTCATAGCCGAATAGTTCGCTTTCCAGGAGGTTTTCCGGGATGGCGGCGCAGTTCACCTTCACAAAGGGATGTTCCCGGCGACGGCTGGCCAGGTGAAGGGCGCGTGCAATGATCTCTTTGCCGACCCCGGTTTCACCTGTGATCAGGACCGTGGAATCGGTCGGAGCGATCTTCTGGACCGTATGAAAGATCTGGCGGATGGCGGGTGTTTTACCTATAAATTCCGGGATGAAGTAGCTTTCATGGTCAAAATAGGCAGAGAGGAGCTCTTTATTTCTTTGCGATTCAGAGATTGCTTTTTGGGTGACATTCAAGAGTTCGTCCTCATCAAAAGGCTTGGTGATGAAGTCGTAAGCCCCCTTTTTGATGGCTGTTACTGCAACTTCGACATTCCCGTAAGCGGTGATCAGAATGACCGGGACGGCTGGTTTCTCGGCTTTGCTCAAAGATAGCAAGTCCATCCCGCTTTTACCGGGCATTTTCAGGTCTGTTATGATCAGGTCCAGATCCTTTTCTTTAACGATGAGAAGGGCTGAATCCACATCATGGGTGACGAGGACACTGAACCCTGATTTTTCCAATTGGGCTTTCAGTATCTTGCAGAGATTCCGGTCGTCGTCAACAATCAGAATAGAAGCCATCTCATTTACCGTACGATCAGCCTTATCAAATGATTTAACATCTTATCCGTGATGGGTAAGGCGTTAGGGGCAAGGGGCTAAACCACTTGCGACTCACGTATTACGCTCTCACGTACTTTCCTCGATGGGTAGCAGTATAGTAAACTCTGTGCCTTTAGGCAATCTATTTTTTACTTCCGCAAAAAAGTCGCAAAAAAAAGCTTGACATTCAAAAATACAGGAGTGATAATGAACCGACGTAAGTTGTAAGGAGTAGTTTATTTGGAACAAAGAAAGGGCTACAAGAGTTGATATTTGCGACTGCTCTGTGGCCTTTTTTCGTTAGGACCAAAGGCTATTACAACTTACTTAAGTTCAAAAAGAGAGGAGGTGAGTTGTGGTGGCCAAAGGTCGAGTAAAATGGTTTAATGAGAAGAAGGGCTATGGATTCATTTCCAGGGATGACGGGAATGATGTGTTCGTTCATTTCTCAGCCATTAAGAAGGATGGGTTCAAGGTTCTCTATGAAGGCGATGAAGTCGAGTTCGAAATTACCGAGGGCCCAAAGGGCGCGCAGGCGACCAATGTCGTCGTGTTGAGCTAAGAGAGAAATCGTCGGGATGGAGGAAGGGGCCCCAGGCTTCAGCTTGGGGCTTCTTTTTTGGGTGGTTTGATAAAAGGAGAGCGTGGGTCGATGGCAGAGATCAAATCAGCATTTGAGCTGGCGATGGAGAAGAGTAAAAAGTATGCGATCTCCGATGAGGAAAGGGAGAAGATCAAGGAGAAGGAGGTTCTTCAAAAGGCAACCGGTCTCTTTCACCGATACAAAGATGGCCATCTTTCCTCACACGAGATGGTAAAGGAGATCGAGAGGATGGATGAAAGGACCCGGGAGAGAGTGAGAAAGAATCTTCTTTCCCAATGGGTGGATGCCCTCTCTCTGGAAGAGGATTCAGGAAGGTTCCTTCATGCAATAGAGTCAGTCAAAGGTCGAAGTCTCGACGATATAAAAGAGAGATTTCAGAATCTTCTCTCTGCTTATCGAGGAGAAATCGAAAAGGCAAGACAGGGGATGAGCATCCAACTGACAGAGGCATTGAGAAGAGATGGGATCTATGGGGATGCGGTGGAGCCCAATGTCGAGGAAAGCGAGCAATGGAAGAAACTTGTTGAATCGGCCAATTGTTCTTGTCAAGGAAAGCTCGACGAAATCAAAAGAGCCTTGATGGAGTCATAAACGATGAAGTCTGAAAAAAATGAAAAAGACCAATGATCGTCATTCCGGCCCCGCATCCGGTGGGACGACCTTTTATGAATCCATCATAAGTAAGGGTAGAAATTTTGACGAATCCATTCGAAATTCTGAAAAACGAGATCTCTCCCCTGCAGGATCTCCCCGTGGCCGGGCAGCAAGGTCTCCGTTTCCAGACGAGACATTCTTTCGATACTCCTCTTTAGTGACTCCGGGTCTCCCTCCAGAAAGTCGGTTCGACCGATTCCACCATCAAAGATCACATCTCCAGTGAA
>DATIGG010000284.1:0-2953 GCA_035454825.1 Thermodesulfobacteriota bacterium
CTGGCCTAAAACCCACGATCAAGAAGGAGGTTTTAGAGTTGGGTCCGGATCTCTTTGAAAAAGGAGGAGATCTGACCGGGTTGGAGAAATCCTATGCCCAATGGGAAGTCGCAGGACAAGGGGTTCAGGTCGACGAAGTCATTATGGGAAATGTCCTCCAGGCAGGACAGGGGCAGAACCCGGCCCGTCAGGCGATGATTTATGGAGGGATTCCAAAAGAGACAGCGTCCTTTACACTTAATAAGCTTTGCGCATCAGGGCTGAAGGCCATTGCTTTAGGAGCCCAGACCATTCAAGCGGGTGAAGCGGATGTGGTTATTGGCGGCGGTATGGAAAACATGAGCCAGGTCCCTTATGCATTCCCTCTTGGCCGATGGGGAGCAAGGATGAATAATCAACCCATGGTCGATCTCATGATCTTCGATGGCCTTTTGGAGACGTTTTATGGATACCATATGGGAATGACAGCAGAGAATATTGCTGAGAAGTACGGGATCTCAAGGAAGGAACAGGACGAGATTGGGCTCTTGAGTCACCAGAGGGCCAGGGCAGCCATGGAGAAGCGTATTCTTAAAGAGGAGATCGTCCCTGTGAAGATTCCTCAAAAAAAGGGAGATCCGATTCTCTTCGAGGTCGATGAAAGGCCCATGGATACCTCCCTTGAAAAGATGGGCAAACTGCCTACCGCCTTCAAAGAGAATGGAACGGTCACTCCTGGGAATGCCTCTGGAATCAATGATGCAGCCGCTGCTGTGCTTTTGATGTCCCGGGAAAAAGCCAAAGAGCTGGGTTTAGAACCGATGGGAAAAGTCGTGGCCTATGCCTCGGCTGGGGTCGACCCGGCGTACATGGGCTTGGGTCCGATTCCTGCTGTGAGAAAGGTGCTGAAAAAGACCGGGCTGACGATGAAGGATATTGGGCTCATCGAACTGAATGAGGCCTTTGCTTCCCAGGCCATTGCCTGTATCCGGGAGCTGAAATTCGATCTTGAAAAGACGAATGTGAATGGAAGCGGAATCTCCCTGGGCCATCCCATTGGATGCACCGGGGCGAGATTGATCGTGTCCCTCCTTCACGAAATGAGGAGGAGAAACGTCGAAATCGGATTGGCTACCCTCTGTATCGGGGGCGGTCAGGGGATGGCCATGATCGTGCAAAGAAGTTAGGAGTTCGGAGACCAGAGTTCAGAGTTAAAACCTAAGAGTTTGGAGTCAGGGGTTCGGAGACAAAATCGTTCGAAATAGTTCCAGATTGCGAGGTACGGGTTAAACCAATGCCCCCTCTTAATTTAACGGGGGATGAAGGGGGGTTAAGGTTACGGCCACGAAGCCTGTATCGTTTAGGGTCTGACGGCGACGTGAAATTCTTAAGACGATTAACGTAACCGAATGACGAAACGGGCATCCTTACCGTGACCGCTGACGAGACCTCTATTTTCCAATATTAATGAGAGGAGCGGAGATGGAGCTAAAAAATATCCTGCTATCGGTTGAAGGTGAAATTGGAGTCCTCATGGTCAACCGGCCCAAGGCCATGAATGCCTTGAACATGGAGACCCTTCAGGATATTCAGATGGGGATCCAGGAGGTAAGGAACCATCCTGAAATAAAAGTGCTCATCATTACCGGGCAGGGTGAAAAGGCCTTTATAGCAGGGGCCGATATTGCAGAGATGAAGGGAATGAATTCCATCGAGGCTCTCAATTTTTCAAAATGGGGCCATTTGACACTTAAGATGATCGAAGACCTCGATCGGCCGGTCCTTGCAGCGGTCAATGGGTTTGCCCTGGGAGGCGGGACAGAGCTGGCCCTTGCCTGCGACTTCATCTATGCTTCGGAGAATGCCGTATTCGGGCAACCCGAAGTGACGCTCGGAATCTTCCCTGGCTTTGGGGGAACCCAGCGGCTTCCCCGGCTCATCGGCAAGGGAAAGGCAAAAGAGTTAATTATGACCGGAAAGAGGATCAGCGCCCAGGAGGCCTTTCAGCTCGGGATCGTTAACCGGGTATTCCCGCAGGCCTCTTTGATGGAGGAGACCAAAAAGGTGGCCTTCCAAATGGCCGCCAATGGGGCCGTTGCCGTGAGGCTGGCCAAGATGGTGATCAATTCGGGATTCAATATGGATCTGACAGAAGCTTGTTCTTTAGAATCCTATGCCTGGAGCCTCGGCTTTACAACCGAGGACCAGAAGGAGGGGATGACGGCTTTCCTGGAGAAGCGAAAGCCGAACTTCAAAGGGAAATAGGGAGGAGACGGTGAAGATTGCGGTATGCATTAAACAAGTCCCAGACTCGACCGAGGTGAAGATCAACCCGGAGACCAATACCCTGATCCGAGAGGGCGTGGCGAGTATTACCAACCCCTTTGATGAATTTGCAGTCGAAGAAGCCCTCTTGACGAAGGAAAAATATGGGGCAGAGGTTCATGTGATCACCATGGGGCCGCCTCAGGCCTTGGAGGTGTTGAAGAACGCCCTTGCAGTGGGATCGGATAAGGTCTATCTGGTATCGGATTCAGCTTTTGCAGGTGCGGATACCCTGGCAACCGCCTATACATTAGCCAAGACGATCGAGAAGATTGGAGGCGTCGATCTGGTGATCTGTGGAAAACAGGCCATTGATGGGGATACGGCTCAAGTCGGACCCGGGATCGCCACCCGCCTGGGGATTCCGCAATTAACCTATGTTTCAAAAGTTCGAGAGATTGATGTCGCCAATAAGAAGATTGTTGTGGAACGTATGTTGGAGAACGGGAGGGAAGTGGTGGAATCTTCTCTTCCTGTTCTGATCACGGTCGTGAAGGACATCAACGAGCCCAGGCTTCCATCCCTTTTAGGGATTAAGAAGGCTGCAAAGGCCCAGATCCCCAAGCTGACAGCGAAGGATATCGAGGTGGATGAAAATAAAGTTGGATTGAAAGGGTCTCCGACGTGGGTGAGTAAGATATTTACACCG
>DATIGG010000285.1:0-4711 GCA_035454825.1 Thermodesulfobacteriota bacterium
TTAAAGGTGTCCATATCCTTCTGGGTGAAAACGGAAACCTCCATGCCTTTGCTCTTCAGCAAATCGAGTGCTTCCGTACTTCCTTCCAGGCCTTTTCGGGCCTCCTTTTTATTCCAAGACATCGCCTCTGAAGCTGCTGCAGCTACGATTTCCCGGTCTTTTGGTTCGAAACTGTCCCAGGTCATTTTGCTCACACCCAAGATCAGGGGATCGATTGTGTAATGCCAGATCGTGATGTGCTTGTTCATCTCCCACAACTTATAGGGGATGATAATCGAGACGACGGGATTCTCCTGTCCATCCACAGTCCCTTGCTGAAGGGCTGTCAGGGTTTCGGACCAGTTGATGGATACCGGATTTGCTCCCATGGCGCGGAAGGTATCGACAAAGATGGGTGATCCCACCACCCGGATCTTTAGTCCATCCAGGTCTTCCGGCTTCCGAACAGACCGTTTTGAATTGGTCAGTTCCCGATAGCCATTTTCCCCCCATCCTAAGCCAAGAACCCCTCTCTCCTCGATGATCTTATAAATTTTGTTTCCAGGTTCACTGGCCTCGACCGCATCGAGATGCTTGTAGTCAGGGAAGAAAAAGGGCAGGGAAAAGAGGTTCAATTCTTTTACCGTTGTTGACCAGTTGATCGTGGACCCCACCGCGAAGTCACCTACACCCTGGCGGAGGATGAGAAACTCATTTGTTTGCATTCCAGCGAAGAGTTGACCGGAGAAATAGCATTTAATGTTGATCTTTCCACCGGTTCGTTCCTTTACAAGGTCGGCAAATCTCTGGGCAGATTGTCCCCAGGGCGTCTGGGGTCCAATCACAAGGCTTAGCTTATACTCCGGCTTATAGGTTGCAGTTCTTCCGTCCTTCGCAAAAACAATGACCAGACTCAATACGGCAAACAGGATGACTATTTTCTTAAACATGATGCCCTCCTTTCTTAGATGGACCTTCTCAGCATAAACGATGTTGATACGAAACGAACCACCTCCTTTTCCATCATAAAAATTAATGAGTTATGAGAAAATTGAATACCACTTAACAGAATAGAAGAAAATTGTCAATCGATATTAAAGAATCGAAAATACTTTGAAAAGTATCACCGAAAGATTTTGCCCCTGCCCAGTCGATCATTAAGGTGATAAGGAGAGCAAGGGAGATTGCCACTAAAAAGGCAAAGAGGGCGATATCATGATAATGATAAAATTTCCCAATCCACTGCGTGGTTTGACAAAAAAAGTCATTCGATAAGAGGCTCCTTTGAGTGTCCTTTCTGACTTTTGAATAGTAGGGTGTATTGATTCCGGAAAAGAGGATAAGCATCCTTGATCCAAAATAGAGAAGGAATACAAAGACTCCTCCATGAACGGCAAGTTCAGGGAGACCCAGGAGGATGATGATCTGGCATGTTAACAAGGCATAAAGGATTCCCCCGATGACGGCTAACGGGATTCTTACAATCAGAGAGTTAAAGTTCATCCCACCCCTGGGGCAATCGACAAAGGCTACGTATAAAGCTTATTATTCAATTTAAACAGCATTCCGATGCTCTGAGATAAGGCTGGAGATGCCAAGGGTTATGATGGAGACAGGAGATTCTTCAGGGCTTAACGCTATGCTCCATGCAGTTTGGGCCATGCGATTCAGGGAGTGATTCACTGTTCCATGAGAAGCCGGTTTAGTTTTTCTTTATTGATGCCCAAACGTTCCCAGGCCTCGATATAGGCTGGTTTTCCCTTCTCATCGTAAGGGTCGATGAGAACCTTTCTCAGAAAGAACATGGAGTTCTTTGTGTGGCAGTCTTTGCAGCCCCGGGCGCCGGCGACATTTGAACCCGAAACGACATTATGGGAGAGAGAATAGTCGTAAGTCTGGGCTTGATCGTGTTTGATCTTCTCAACCTCTCCCTTCTTGTCCAAATGATAGAGAAACCCTCCCTTATGTAGTACAGGGTGATTGGTCATTGGATTTCCAAATTTATCCTTTCCCTTCAGCACCCTTAAGAATGCTTTTATTTCTTCCAGTGAATTAATCTCAGGAATCCCATCATTGTTGTCATCTTTGAGAGTGGGTTTCTTCAACTCCCTGATCTTCCAGAGGGGAATGGGTTGGACCGCGTTCGTTTTTTCATTAAGGTCTCCCCAATAAATCACGACAAGAGACTTCACGGGAACGATCCTTCCGTTGAATTCCAGAAGAGAGGGGTACCAGATGCTGGGGTCCAAGCCGGGGAACGAGCCCTTGGGATCGAGGGGGTTATTGGAGAGAAATTTTGAAGTCTCATAGACCGCGGTCTTCCCTGTTGAGGCGTGGTCATAGATAAGATCTGCAGAAGCGACCTGATACGGAATATGACAGGTTTGGCAGGCAATCCGCTTCATATGGCGGGGTGAGAAGGGATGTCTGTGCCTGGGTGCTTTTTTATCTTTTCCTTTATAGTGGCAATCCTCACAGGAATGCATGGTGTTATCGAGATCATCCCGGACAGTCTCTTGAATCGTATTTCCCTTTGCAAAATTATGTTCCTGGTCACCCGTATGGCAGGAAACACAGCTTAAATTCTTTGCCTTATGAATATCGGTATCCGGGGTCCACTGACGACCTCTCTTCCTTCCGTCGGAGACGGCGTGGCAGGTCCAGCAGTTCTCACTCGGGGGTTTCTGGACAATCTGCTGAGAGAGATTTTCGAAATCAGCGACTTCTTTTTGAGTATAGTCAATCGTTACCTCATCTGCCTTCGGGTTTTCAGATTCCTCTTGAGAAAGCTTTAATTTAGCCCACCCTGCTCCTACCGTTGGTCCCTCCTTAAAGAACCTCCCTCTGAGGGCTGCTCCTCTCTCGTTCCACTGATACCCTTTCAAATGACAAAGGAGGCAATCGGCCTCACTCACCCCGCTTTTTTCCCAGGGAGACCCCCAATCGGAATCGCCCATGCTATAAGAGGAATAATCACCGTCGAGCAGAGGGTTTCTTTCGGAGATCTCATAGCCAAATGTTTTTGCCTCTTCATTGTAGTAAAGGTTGCCATCGCGATCCTGCTCTCCGAATCCTCCGCCTGGATGGCAGACTCCGCAATTCTGAAGAAAATAGAATGTTGATTTATCAATGTCCGATGGAGATGGATTGACCTTCTTAGCCAACAGACTCGAATCCAGAGATGCCAATGAATGTTTCCCAAACATTCCGGAGGAAAGATTCCATGGATACTTTGGGTCGAAGGTATCCCGAATGACGATCTTCCCTATTCCATCGGTCCGGCCCTGTTGAAAATGATAACCGTTTGTGATTCGAGCATAATCATGGCAGGCACCACAAGTTCTCTTAGGGCTGTAAGGGACTTTGCTGTCATTGGTTAAAGGATTTCCGTCAAACCCTCTCAACACGATCTTTTCATGCTGAAATCCCTGGGATGAGATCGAGGCTGGGAGGAGAAAGAATTGGACAATCAAGAAGATGAGGGGAATGGTTGATCCCAAAATGTTGCCTTTTTAGCGGGGTGAAGGGTCAGCCCCTCCGCCAACAAGAGTGCATTTGGTGAAATCGATCTCCTGATGACAGCCCGTGCAGACATGTGTCTTGTCAAATTCGTCTGAGAAGATCTCTTTCTCTTTTCCGCAGTTAGGGCATTTACAGATAAAAGATTTCAGGTTTTTAAACTGTTCATGTCCTGGGCAATGAAGGGGTGTGCTCATAGCAACCTCCTTTTTGTGCCGATCTCCGAGGATATGCCTTTAACACTCGTAGCACAACAATTTCTTTAATATACCCAGAGCGGCATCGTAGTCGGGTTCTTTTGTAATCTCCTTTACGAGTTCAACATGCTGAATTATCCCCTTCTGATCCACTGCAAACACAGCCCTTGCCAGGAGTCGGAGTTCTTTAATCAGGACTCCATAGGAGGTTCCAAAAGAAGCATCCCGGTGATCTGAGAGCGTCTGGACCTTCGTCACTCCAGTGGCCCCGCACCAGCGTTTCTGGGCGAATGGGAGATCCATGCTGATGGTCAGAAAAACGACGTCCGCACCGAGGCGGCCAGCCTCCTCGTTGAATCTTCGGGTCTCCAGGTCACAGACCGGTGTGTCAAGGGAAGGGACAGAAGAAAGGACTACGACTTTCCCTTTGAAGGACGAAAGGCGGACCGGTGAGAGATTGTTGTCTAAGGCAACAAAGTCAGGTGCCATCTCGCCCACCTTGACTTCACTGCCGACCAGGGTTAAGGGATTTCCTTTCATGGTAATGATTCCGCTTCGTTCCGGCATAAGAACCTCCTTTTATAAAAAAGTTTATATACTTTTGGCCTCAGAGTCAAGGATTAGGGTAACTCACCATCCTAAAAATTCTTTGTGGGTTAAGGATGGGCCTTGATTATTTTGAGACCCAAAAAGAACCAGCCCAGAAGAAATGAGATCCCTCCAATTGGAGTGACGGCACCAATCCATTTTATCCCCGTGAGAGCCAATACGTAAAGGCTTCCAGAGAAGAGGACAATGCCTGTCAAAAAGCACGCGCCTGCAATGGAGAAGGACGTATTTCTAAAATAGAGCTGTAACGAACCTACAGCAAAAAGAGCCATGGTGTGAAACATTTGATAGAGCACGGCTTTTTCGTAAATTGACTTTCCGTATTCATCGAGAAAGATTTTAAGGGAGTGGGCCCCAAAAGCTCCAAGAGTAACACTTAAAAACCCGGAGGCAGCAGCCAAAAAGAG
>DATIGG010000286.1:0-5718 GCA_035454825.1 Thermodesulfobacteriota bacterium
CGAGAGTGACCGTTGGCAGGCGCATCGTCTAAGTATTCTATTATGATCTCCGAGCAATTTCCAGAGCCTTCCATGAATTGCTTTGCTTCAGCATTTCAGGATGGACCGGCATGAGGAGAGTCTGGTGAATATTGAATGGAACCCGATAATATATTATCTTCTTGCAAAGAAAGCTAATCTTTGGTAAAAGATTGTTATGCGATCAGGCAAGAACGAACTAAATGATGCATTGAAACCGGCGGTTGAGATTCTGGTTGGTCAGGAAATCCGGCTGTTACAGCTTGTCCGGATCCATAGTCCTTCCTTTGTTCTGGAGGAGATCTCGGCTTCGGTCAGGGAAGCAAAAAGGGAGGTTGCTCTTTTAACTGAAGCGTTGACTCAAAAGGAAAAGACGACCTTAATCAAGAAGATGATCCGTGAAGCAGTGGAAGAGGAGATCGAGCGGACTGTTCAGCACAGGGGCAATCCCTGCCTTCGGTGCGGCCACTTGAGATATTACGATTGGGAATTAAATCCCCATACAGCCTTTCCAATGGGAATGGAGCGAGCCAGGGCCATTGGGTGCGATCGCCTTCAAGCCGTCTCTCGGGTCCGATGCGGCCGATTTATCGAAATCCCGGGGGCTATTTCCGTAATGGATTATGTTGAGGAAATGACTCTCCTTTACGAAATCAGAGATAAATTCAAGAAGATGAAGGAGATCTGGGACTATTTCAATGGGTGACGCATTGATCCTTCGACTGCGCTCAAGCCCCGCTCTCCGGAGCGGGGATAAAAGCGCGCTCAGGATCAACTCTGGGCAAACTCTCCAGTCTTAAACCGGAGAGGGCAGAAGGGTCGATTTTTGGTAACATTTCCCTATCCAGGAAAGGGGGCGTAAAATGCGCACCCTATTTTTTTCGCAGGGGACAATATCCGGGTAAGGTAACCTCATCGTTGCATTGGACAGACCCAGCGGGAACACTTCCAACGCCTTGGAATGCGGATTTTGTTGGAATTGAATAGGTAACCGAGGACTTCACCAAGAGTGAGGTCCAGCGTAGTCAATCGGCGGTCGTGCTCCACGTTCAAGAGGTTCCGCTCCAAGGCTTTCTCTAGTGTTTCCGCTGGGTCTGTCATGGCGATTTTTTTCAACAATGAGGGTGATTCTTGTCGTAAGATAGGAGGGATATCAGATGAAGTTCAAGGATGTCAGTAACGTCGCCATGATTGGCTCCGGCACAATGGGGGCTGGGATGAGTTGGTGCTTTGCCCAGTCTGGCTATAACGTCAAACTCCACGACGTGAGCCCTCAACAACTCGAACGAGCATGCGCCCGCCTGGAGACCATCCAAAAGCTATTTGTGGAAGAAGGTTTGGTCTCGGCTGAAGCGGCCCGGGCTGCCAGAGGGCGGATTGCCACGGTCACGCGCCTGGAGGAAAGTTTAGACGGCGTGCAGTACGTGCTCGAAGCCGTGCCTGAGCGCCTCTCACTCAAGCAACAGCTCTTCACGCAGTTCGAAGGGTGCACCCCGGACGACGCCATCCTGGCCACGAACACATCAGGATTGCGTATTACCGACATCGCTGCCGTGTGCCGACATCCGGAACGCGTGGGCGGCATGCACTGGGCCAATCCTGCAGAGATTGTGCCGCTGGTGGAAGTGATTCGGGGCGAGCGAACGTCCAACAACACGGTGGACGTGATTTATCACGTGGCCGAGAAGTTGGGTAAGACACCCGTCGTTGTGAACAAAGATATTCCCGGTTTTGTAAGTAACCGACTCCAGTACGCGGTGTTCAGGGAGGCATTACACCTTGTTGAAACCGGGGTTGTCAGCGCCGAGGACGTTGACCGCACACTCAAATGCGGCGTTGGTTTTCGGTATCCCTGGCTTGGCCCCCTGGAGACCGCCGACTTAGGCGGTTTGGATGTTTTCCACGGCATCAGCCAATACTTGTTCAAGGAATTGAGTAATATGACCACCTCGCCCGTGTTCTTTGATGAGGTTGTTCGAGAGGGCAAGCTGGGCATCAAGAGTGGCCAGGGTTTTTACGATTATCAGGGCGTCTCGCGCGATGAGGTTTTGCGCAAGCGCGATCTCTACTTTATTCGTCAGCTCAAGCTTATCCGGGAAGTTAAGGCAAGATAGAGAAAGGAGGGGGTAGGTGGGCTCCTATCTTTCTTGACCCGCAACTCTTTTCTTGGTTATATTCAACTCGCTCCAAAGAGGGTTCTTATCAGAAAATTCTGGTGAATGAATGGGCATTATTCATAGTGATCAGGTGGAGAGTTACGAGTACGACCAGGGGGTCTGGGTGAAGAAGTTGGCGGTGCCGGAGACCGGGACCCAGTCGATCAGCGTGGGAATTGCGACGTTTGATCCCGGGGTAGCCTTGCCCTGCCACATCCATGCTTGTGAGGAGTCGATCACCATCATCGAAGGAGAGGCCTTCGTTGAGTTCGGCGGCAAGCGCATACGTCTCAAGCCTTACGATACTTCTCACATGCTGGCCGGGGTTCCCCACCGATTCATCAACGCCTCGGCCACCGAAAAGATGTCCATCCTTTGGGTCTACGCCTCGACCGACATGGGCCGCACGATTGTGGAGCCGGGGGAGTGATGTGTTAATGATGAGGTCTTCCAGGGCGGCTTGGGCTGATTGAGCGCCCCCTGGGGTAAGGAATCAATTCAAGCCCGATACGCTGGCCCGAAACGGCGAAAGAGAGGACAAGGAGAGGAACAATGTTTTGGCGCAGCAAAGAGATTCTGCAGTGGCCCGAATGGGCCTTTGTCCGGGGACTTTTTAAATCGATGGGGTACAGCGATTACGATTTGGCTCGTCCTTTGGTCGGCATTGCCAACTCGTGGAACCGTGCGGTTCCAGGCCATTATAACCTGAACCTTGTCTCTGACTATGTTAAGCAGGGAATCTTTCAGGCCGGGGGAACGCCTGTCGAGTTCGGGACCATCGGCGCCTGTGATGGCATTGCCAATGGACATGCCGGCATGCATTACGTTTTGCCGACCCGTGATTTGATCGCTCATGATGTGGAGATGATGGTTGAAGCCCATCGACTGGATGCTGTGGTGCTCTTGGGTTCCTGTGACAAGATCGTTCCTGGCATGCTCATGGCAGCAGCCCGTTTAGATATCCCGGCGATTTTGCTTGCAGGGGGCCCGATGGCAGGGGGCTGCGAATTCGATGGCCGTGCGGCTGATACGACCTCGCTTACGGAAGGGTTAGGCATGCTTAAATCCGGGAAAATCAGTGAGGAGACTTTTCGTCATCTGGAGAACTATGCCGGACCCAGTTGTGGCTCCTGTTCGTTCCTCGGGACCGCCAATACGATGTGCTGCCTGGCTGAGGGGATCGGTCTGAGCCTGCCGGGGAGTGCAACGATTCCAGCTACCCAGGCCGACCGTCTGCGCGCTGCCCAGGAATCAGGACGCCAGATTGTCCGACTGATGCAGCAGGACATGACCGCCAGCAAGATCATCAACCGGAAGGGAATCGAAAACGCGATTCGTCTCAATGCGGCCATCGGAGGGTCAACCAATGCCGTTTTGCACATGCTGGCCATCGCCTATGAGGCAGACGTAGATCTTACTATAGATGATTTTGAAGAACTCAGCCGGACGACCCCTTACATTGCCAGAATGAATCCAGCGGCAGCTCCCAATGTCCCGGATTTCAACAGCGCAGGTGGTGTGCCTGCGGTGATGAAAGAGATTCTCCCTCTACTTCACGGAGGAGCATTGACGGTGAGTGGGAAGACAGTGGCCGAAAATGTTGCCGGGGCTCGAATCCTGGATAGCGGGGTCATCAGAACCCTGGCAGAACCCTGGAGCAAGGGAGGGGGGCTGGCGGTTTTACGGGGGAACCTGGCGCCCAACTCGGCCATTACCAAGCCTGCTGCCATCAAACCCGAAATGCACACCTTTACAGGTAAGGCCCACTGTTTCAATTCAGAGGAAGCTGCCAATCAGGCGATCCTGGACGGAAGGATTTCTGAGGGAGAAGTGCTGGTGATCCGTTACGAGGGCCCAAAGGGAGGTCCGGGCATGCGGGAGATGTTTAAGGCCATGAAGCTCCTCTATGGCCGTAGGATGGCGCTCAAGACGGCCCTGGTGACGGATGGACGTTTCTCGGGAACAAATAACGGTTGTTTTGTGGGACATGTTTCTCCGGAGGCAGCCGAAGGCGGTCCCCTTGCGGTCGTTGAGGACGGCGACCTGATCACAATCGATATTCCAAACCGGAAACTGCATCTGCACGTTTCTGACGAGCAGATCAAGGCCCGTCTGGCCCGCTGGAAGCGACCTGAACCAAAATTCAAAAAGGGTTATCTTTCTTTGTATGCCCGGCTGGCTGAATCGGCGGACAAAGGTGCAATCATCAGGCATAAATTTTAGCCATGCCTCCTTGGAATTTCCGAATGATTTTACCTCCCTGTTGATGCCTTCCCCTGAGATAGGCGGCTTTGAAAAAGTGACGCGGTCAGGTTCTGGAAAGACAAGGAAGGGAGATCACTATGGACTTGAGAGAATGTCTGAAAATCGATAGCTCGGCAGTGGAAGAAATCAATCGCTTTCTGGTCGATACGGATAACTCGATCGTTAATGCTGTTATTGGGGTGGTTTCAAAATACGGGACTCCCGACGAAATCAATGCAAAGGCACAAGAGGCGCGGAAACTGCCTAACCTCCTGCGGCGGCTGCGCGACATGAAATCACCTTATCTGAAAGACTTGGAGTGGTTGGGAGTTGAGTGCAATCGGAATTCTTTTATCTCTGTCTCCGATTACCGCCGGAAGGTTTTGGTTAAGAAGGTGGAAGGATTTAGATTTGACGAAAAACGAGCTGTCACCCTGGAGATCAGCGCCCTCCAATATTTTCCCTGGCTCATCCTGGAAGCCCGCCAGTCCATTGAGAAGGGAGAACTCATGCCCGCTCGCTACATTCGGGTTCGCAAAATGAAGGAGCAGGAGTCAGACCAGGGAGACATCCTGGCTGTGGCTGCCGCCATGCAGGTCATCGGAGCCAGTTACGTGGAGACCCTGGATACCAAGGGAACGGATGGATCGAACGTGCATCTGGGAGGGCCAGAAACCATCACGGGTTATTTCGGAGGCATAGGACAACCCAATGAGTATGCCCTGAAGTGGATCGACGAATACCTCTACTACTACACCCACTATGGGATAAAGCAGGTACTGAACATTAATCCGGGCACTGCACTCCTTGGGTATATCCTTCACAAGTTGGGAGTCGATATAGAGTTCAAGATCTCCGTCTTCATGGGGAATGACAATCCATATTCCGTTCTGTGGACCCTGATGACAGCCCGGCTCTTTTCCCGGCCGGATGGCTCTACCCCGCTCAACGGTTTCAATCTGAGTAATTCTGTCGACTGTCAAACGTTGAAACTGTCAGCGGAGGTACGCCAGAAACTGGGGTTGGAGGATCAGGTACGAATCGAACATCACATTACTGAGACCTGGAAGAGCATTGTCCGACAGCCTTATAACAGACGTGGCGATCTCTTGGAGGTGGCGCCCTGCATCTCTAACCTCTCAGCGAAACATGAGGGGGGTGATCCTGAAGTGGAGGAAGAACGGGACCATCCTTCAGACGTCTTAGATTACTTTCGTCCCCAAGAGGAGATCCTCTCCTCAGGCGATATGCCGCGCCTTGTAAAAAATTACTTGGACAAGCATGATGCGGTCAACCGGAC
>DATIGG010000287.1:0-2397 GCA_035454825.1 Thermodesulfobacteriota bacterium
CAACGGATGCGGGTATGGATGGAGATATTCTGACGATCGGCTTTGCACGCCGTGCCACCCCATACAAGAGGGGTGACTTGTTCTTTCAAGATATCGAGAGGCTTAGAACCATTTCATCGAAAACCGGTCCTTTCCAGATCCTATATGGTGGGAAAGCCCATCCTCAAGATCAAGGCGGTAAAGAACTCATCAAACGAATTTTCCAGGCCAAAGAGCGGCTAAAAGACAATATCAGGATAGCTTACCTCGAAAATTATGATATAGAACTTGGAAAAATGATAACATCGGGGGTCGATCTGTGGCTGAATACACCCCAACCACCTATGGAAGCCTCGGGAACGAGCGGGATGAAATCAGCTCTTAACGGGGTCCCCAGCTTGAGTGTTCTGGATGGGTGGTGGATTGAGGGACACATTGATGGGGTGACCGGATGGTCCATTGGAGAGACCAGACGAGATACCGAAGAAAGCAGCAATTGGTTAAAAGATGCCTCCTCCCTTTATGAGAAATTGGAGCATATCATCCTTCCTCTGTTCTACCGTGATCGAGATGGTTTTGTTAACGTGATGCGGCACTGCATTGCTCTCAACGGTTCCTTTTTTAATACCCATCGAATGATCCTGGAGTATGTGCTGAAGGCTTATTTTCGCTGAGCAGGAGTTATTTACAGGGATCAAGATGAGTGAAAGCCAAAACAAGAATATAGAGGCATCTTAGGCAACAAGTTAGACAGAGAAATATCTGATGTTGCTGGTCAAAGCTCGAGTTGATAAGAGTCCTATTCACGGATTAGGCTTGTTTGCGGCTGAATTTATTCCCAAGGGCACGCAAGCATGGCGCTTCACGCCTGGCTTCGATCTGGACCTCGACCCACATATTTTGAACACGCAGCCAGACCACTTCCGGGACCAATTATTACACTACGGATATATCGATTCACGACTCAACCGTTACATTCTCTGCTGTGATGGCGCTCGGTTTATTAACCACAGCGACACACCAAATATCCGTCCTGATTTCTCGTTGGATCGGTATGGAGTTGACATCGCGGTGCGTGATATTGAAATAGGGGAAGAAATCACTATTGATTACAATTCTATAGAAGGTTCACCCATGAAGTCCAACACCCCTATGCGCGATTCTGTATGAAGATTTTATTAAAAAGCTTTGTTGGTTTCTTCAGGGACGATGGGCCGATGTTTGCCGGTTCAATCTCATGCTTTTTTATGCTGGCCATGGTTCCCTTTTTACTTTTGCTGGTCTCCATTTTCGGCTATCTTCTCGGTCAGGACAACCAGCTTTACCATTTTTTTCTGTCCCAGGTGGTCAGTCTTTTCCCCCGGGCAACCCAGCAAATCACAATGGAGAGATTTATGTAAAAAGCCGACGAGGTCTTGGCACGGAGGTCATTATCGAATTGCCTTATCAGTCGTCTGCGGATTCGAATGAAAAGGAGGACTATATATGAACAGTTCGTCATTAAGAGGAGCATGGAAAATTGGGACTATCATGGGAATACCCATACGAGTCCATTTTTCATGGCTGATTGTCTTTGGTTTTATAACCTGGCTGCTCTCTTCTCGGTATTTCCCACAGGTGACACCTGACCTTCCGTTCGTCTCTTACTGGATCAGCGGCGCTCTGGCGGCATTGCTTCTCTTTGCATCTGTGGCATTTCATGAACTTGCCCATTCCTACGTGGCCCAAAAATACGGGCTCACCATCGAAAGTATCACGTTATTCATCTTTGGAGGCGTCGCTCAGTTGAAGGGAGACCCCCCTCATCCCAGAGCGGAATTCTGGGTTGCGATTGTCGGACCGCTCTCCAGCTTCTTTCTTTCTGCGGTCTTCCTTTTTCTGACGATGAGTTCGGCGGGAGGAACCAGAGCCCTCTTCGCCTACCTTTCACAGATCAATCTTATTCTGGGAATCTTCAACCTGATCCCCGGCTTTCCGATGGATGGCGGAAGGGTTCTACGCTCAGCCATTTGGGGAAAGAAGAAGGATTATTTTTATGCGACTCAGAAGGCATCCACCATTGGAAGGATGATCGCTCTTTTCTTCATCTTCTTTGGACTCTTCTCCATTTTCACAGGCGGGTCGGGAGGATTATGGCTGATGCTTGTCGGTTGGTTTCTTTTCAGTGCGGCGCAGGCGAGTTATCAACAGGCTACTCTTCAGGAGGTCCTTTCGGGAATTAGGGTCAAAGATATTATGGCGAAGGATATGATCACATTGAATCCATCGGTCTCTCTTGAGGAGGCCGTAGATCAATACTTTCTTAGATATGGCTATGGCGGCTTTCCTGTAATCGATGACGGCAAATTTCTGGGCATCATCACACTCAAGGAAGTCAAGAATGTTCCCAGGGAGGATTGGGGAAGGACAAGGGTTTCA
>DATIGG010000288.1:0-4892 GCA_035454825.1 Thermodesulfobacteriota bacterium
TTAAGGCGTCTAAACGTCGAATGGCTGAAAACAGGTTTGCTGCTGCCTCCCTCAAATCTCCCCTCGGGGATAACACGTCCACATGATGAAACGGAAAAGGAATATTAACCTTTCGAAAAGCAAGCAATCCAATCTTTTTGTTTTGATAACTCTCCAGATTATTCTCCCATCCCTCGATGACGATGGGTGTTCTCGGTGCATAATGTTTTGGAAGTCGACCTGGTGAAGAGGGTTTCTCCTCTTCAATGGGATTCACCTCCACCTTTCCTATGATTGACTCAATCTCTTCGAGAGGCAATCCGCCAGGCCTTAACAATCTGGGTCTCTCTTCTGAAAAGGAGAGGATGGTCGATTCCAGACCGACCTCGCAGGGCCCCCCATCGAGAATGAGATCAACCCGGTCACCTAACTGTTCCCTGACATGCTCGGCAGTTGTCGGGCTTACATAACCAAATGGGTTTGCACTGGGTGCGGCAATGGGACAACTTGCCTCTCTAATCAAATGCAGAGCCATGGGATGCTTGGGCATCCGGATTGCAACGGTTGGAAGTCCGGCGGTTACGATATCAGGAACCTCCTCTTTTTTAAGCAGGACGATCGTCAAGGGTCCGGGCCAACAGCGTTTGATCAATTTCTCTGCTGGAAGCGGAAGATCGGACACCAGTCTTGACATCTCATCCAAATCGGCAATATGGACAATGAGAGGATCGAAATGAGGTCTGTCTTTGATTTCAAAAATTCTGGCTACAGCGAGAGAGTTGAGGGCATTTGCCCCCAATCCGTAAACCGTCTCCGTTGGAAAAGCAACCACTCCTCCTTGCCGGATGATCTTTGCGGCTTGATGGATTAAATCAGAATCATTCATGAAATTCTCTTCTTTTCTGTTTCAGGGCTTTCGATTTTTCTTCGAGTTCTTTTTTCATCTTTGCTCTGATATCCTCCAATTTTTTGACGATTTCTGGGTACTTGATCGAAAGGATCTCAGCGGCCAAATAAGCCGCATTCCTTGCTCCATCAATTCCAACTGTCGCGACCGGAATGCCTGGAGGCATTTGAACCGTCGAATAAAGAGCATCCACTCCCTCAAGCGCTCCGGATTTTAGAGGGACACCAATGACAGGCAAGGTGGTATGAGCCGCCAGAACCCCTGCAAGATGGGCAGCCATGCCAGCTCCTGCAATCAACACTTCTATCCCGCGGTGCCTCGCTGTCATCGCATATTTGGCTGTTTTCTCAGGTAGCCGGTGGGCAGAGCTGATATCAATCTCATAAGGAATACCCATCTCCTTAAAAATTTCTGCTGCTTCTTCCATGACCGGTAGATCACTCTCGCTCCCCATCAGGATTCCAACCCTTGGTTTTTCCATTGACTCCCTCCTCATACCTCAATTCGAAATACCAAATTCGAGATGGTTCGACTTTGCTCATTCTGCTTGACCGGGAACAAAAAGATGTCATTTACAATCCTATGGCTTCTTTTTCCCTCGTCCCTCTATCGATGGGCCTATTTTCAAGAAATTCGGGATTTGAAGAAGCCTCCGGCTCGGTGACAGCGGGGGCCTGGCATCGCGGAAAGGCCTATTTCGCGAACGGTAGCACCCAGATCAACATGGCCGGGATGTAACAGGAGACGAGCGAAATAATCACATAAGGGAGACTGTAGCTGAAGAATTCCTTCAGGCCGACTTTTCGGTTGTCCTCCTTTTCACCTAAATTTTTTGCCACAAATAGAGCGGGTGCACCAGCAATGGTGAGGTTACTTCCCAGGGTGCCAGCCCAGAGAAGACACCAATAAAGAGGCCAGGGATTCACTGAATGTTCCTTCCCAAGGTCGCGGACGACATAAAGCATGGTCAGGATATAGGCATCATGCTCCACAATTCCCACGATCGGTGCAGTCACCCAGTAGAGCAGAGTGCTTCCGGCAACCAGACTTGATTTGATGAGGGGAGTAATCCCATCGGCAATTAGCTTGATGACCCCTGCATGCTCTAGGCCTCCCACGAGGGCAAAGAGGGAGATGTAGAAAAGAATGGCCCTCCAGTCCAGTTCCGAAAGGACATGTTCAAGGGTTGGAATCTCAACGGTGAAGGATTTCTTGGAAATCTCAAAGATGAGAATTAAGAGGATGGCTCCCCACAGGGCAATAAAACCCAGACAGCATCCGAAGAAGGGCCGATTGGCCATGGCCAGGATGGTCAGGAAAAAGATCCCGCAGACTAGAATGGCAAAGCGCTTATCCTTGATATGATCAAGGGATTTCTTTTTCTCCAGGGTAGAGAAATCCATCTTTTTCCCTCGGTAGATCTTCGAAAACTTTATGTAAAAGAAAGAGACCGTGACGATGTAAGAAATGAGAAGAATGAAGAAGGAGGAAGGCCGGCCGAGATGCCAGAGGAAGCCGCTAAACTCGATTCCCGAGACGCTGTGAAGCATCTGAGGCGGCAGGTCTCCCAAAAGCATTGCGGTTCCCATAAAATTTGCGCAGAGACCGACGAACAATACGGGGCCGAACGCTCCGAACTTGAATAACCGGCAGGCATGGAAGACGACTGGAGCAAACATGAGGACAACCACGACATTGTCGATAAGCATAGACACAAACCCTGCAATGACCCCAATCGCTGTGACAAAAACTGCAATATTGCCCTTGGATAATTTGAGAGCGATATCCGCTAAAAACTCAGGGACCCCCGTCTTTCCAAAATAGCCAGCGATGATCCAGATGCTGATCAGGATAGCAATGACATTCCAGTCCACAAATTGGAAGGCCTGGATTTCAGACATGACGCCGAAAAGAGTCATCAGCAGGATCCCCAGCAGCGCTGCGATGACGCTGTCAATCCATCCGGTGATGACAAGGACGATACTGCCAAGAAAGATGATACTAGCGAGGAGTTGAACCGTTTCCATTCTCGACTCCCTTACCGGTGAGACTGCTCATTCAAAGGACCTCAACCCAAGCATTATTCGATGACAGGGAGGAGTGAGGTCCGAAGATGAGATAAAAAATCAATGTGTGTTCCCTTGAAAAGAAGGAGCTAAATAACTCCCATACCTTTTAAAATGGAGAGCATGACGGCTGCGGCCATGACAGAACCCACCTGGCCACCTGTATTGGCTCCCATGGCGTGCATGAGAAGGAAATTTTTTGGGTTATATTTCTGGCCCTCCCGTTGAACGACCCGGGCGGACATGGGATAGGCAGAGATACCAGCGGCTCCAATGAGGGGATTGACTTTCCCGCCTGACAGAACCTTCATGATTTTTCCGAACAGGACGCCACAGGCCGTGTCGAGGCAGATCGCCAGAAAGCCGAGGCCGAGGATGATCAGTGTTTGAGGTGTTAGAAATACTCTCCCATCCATGGTCGCTCCGATGGAAATTCCCAGGAGAAGAGTAACAATGTTTGCGATCTCATTTTCAGAAGCCTTTGTGAGCCGGCTCACTGCCCCGCATTCCTTCATCAAATTCCCCAGCATGATCGTTCCCAGAAGGGGTAAGCCTTTGGGTGCGATAAGGCCGCCGAATACGGTAACGACTAAAGGGAAGACGATCTTGGTCGTTTTTGAAACGGATTTCTTAACCGTCCCCATATTGATCTTTTTCTCTTCGTCTGTCGTAAAAAACCTCATAATAGGAGGCTGGATAATGGGGACCAGAGACATATAACAATACGCTGCAACAGAGACAGCCCCCAGGAGGTGGGGAGCATACTGAGAGGTGACATAAATGGCTGTTGGCCCGTCACAGGCGCCAATGATACCAATCGAAACGGCCTCCAGTTTTGTAAAGCCTAAAGCCAATGCCAAAGCCAATGTCAAAAAAATTCCGAACTGTCCCGCGGCCCCAAGAAGGAATATCTTCGGGTCTTCCAGAAGAGGACCGAAGTCGGTCATGGCGCCAATGCCAATAAAAATAAGGAGCGGAAAAAGCTCCGTCAAAATTCCCGCCTCATAGATGATCCTCAAAAACCCCTCCTTTTCCATTAATCCTGCCAAAGGGATATTGACGAGAATGCAGCCAAATCCAATGGGGACAAGAAGTAAGGGTTCGAAATCTCTCTTGATTCCAAGGTAAAGAAGAACGCATCCTACAATAATCATAATAGGATTTGACCAGTGAAGATTAGTAAATCCAGCAACAAGTCCATAGAGTCCATTGCCAATGGCTTCAAACATAAAAATCCCTCCTTTTAATAACCTACTTTCCCTCTTCTTCCTTCTTGTAAGGGAACATCTTTTTCAATCCACCCATGATGAGACTCAAGATCCAGAGGGTCAAGAGTGTGCCCCCCATTCCGACGATCAGCATCGTCATTCCGAATGTCCAATTGTCCATCTTCATCCAACTACCTCCTGAGGATATTGATCGGATATAAATAATGTTAATGGAAATTAGAGAACGTTATTTGGGGGAGGTCTCCAGAATGGAGAGGTCCCCTGAAAAAAACGATGTAAGACCGAGAGAGGATTTTTCAATTGAGAGATGAACTGGATGTTGGGAGAAAAAGAAAGGACTGTCTTTTTGGAATCAGGCTCAAGAGCCCCATCCAGCGAAAGATCGCCATCTGATTTGATGATGAGAGAGTTGTCACAGATCAACCATTCCCAATCGATGGTTTGATCACATTGAAAGAGAGAAACCCCAGCAACAAGAAAAAGAAAGAACGGGAATTGAATCCACTTCATCGTAAATCTTGAAACCCTCAGAAATCGATTCCCTTTATATCACCCCCTAAAAATAAAAGCAACAAAAAAGTGATTTTTTTAACAAAGTCGAATTGGAAAATAATCTTCTGTATTGTCAAATACTTATAAGGATTAGGTCATAATTCTATCATTGTCGTGCACACGTTAACCCAAGGATGGGGATTAATTTCTGTTTCCAAA
>DATIGG010000289.1:0-19977 GCA_035454825.1 Thermodesulfobacteriota bacterium
ATGTTATATCGCGTGCCCGTAATTCCTCAAGGTTGTTATTCTGACCATCCGTGATTGAGGATTTCCACTCGAAACATTGCATAGATGATGCCCATACAGATCTGAAGAGTTTAGGAAGAAAGCAACGAGCCAACCGTCCGATATACCGGGTGGTTTGGGACCCCTAAAAGCGAGACTATCTTGCCAATCCCTCACCCACCGAAAAGTTACGGTTTGGATGACATATCTTCCGACTTAAACTGACTCCTTCTAAATTACATTGAATGGAAGGCCGGTCCTCAAAAGTAAGAGTCAAGAACAAACCGCTGCCGGGCGTAAGCCTCAACATCAGTCTGTCCTCTTTTTCGGTCTTTCTTTTTCGCCTTTTTCTTTTTGTCTTTCTTTGTCGGAACCAGTGGCGGTTTCCGCTGGCGTTATATACCATTTAAGACCCTCGAAAATGACTTCGCGCATGGTCTTGCGCTCCAAGGTCCCTTCGCCTTGACCTTGCTCCACAATTCTATGTCGATGTCTCTAAGGATGTAGTCCATACGTTCACCCCCTCCCGTTTGGTGTATTTCTACCCGAAAATGGGAAGATAATCGAAGATAATCAAGGTTATTTTCAGAATCGGCGGTATCTCATTTTTCTTTAGTTCACAATCCTCTTGAACACCGGGAAATGGAAATGGCCTCCTTCGGTCTCCTCAAAGTAAGGCACTTAATCTGGAGGCTTGGATTAACCCAGGTAACTCCGCTCTTTTCTACCAGGAGAGAAGGAGACCACGGCGAATGCCTGAAGAAGAAAGGCTGGAATTCCGTTTCCCCTTGTTTGCCTGCTTACGCCCCTCAAAAATAGCCCGCCTGGGATTTTACAGATTTGATTGGGACCGGAGTCCGGCAATTTTATGCGCCAAAGTATGGTAAAATATGGTATGATAAGTCCGTTCTGGGAGGTGTCGCCATGGAAACCGAAGAATTAAAGATCAAATATCCGGCTGGATTTGAGCATGCCCGAGATGGAACAGCATATCCGCTTGATGGCTGCTCTTAAGATGTTTGAACTTGGTAAGATCTCCTCTGGCAAAGCTGCGGAATTAGCGGGCATGTCAAGGGCTGAATTTCTTGAAGCCTGCGGTCGGTACCGTATCAGTGTATTCAATTACCCCGATGGAGAAGCTGAGCTAGAAATCAGGAAGGACCTTGAGGCTGCAAGAGGAACAGGTGACGAATGAAAATTATTTCCAATGCCGGTCCTCAAAAGGTTGTAAAACAAAGCTATAAGGTGTATAAAGATAAAAGAGTTGAAAGGATAGAATGTTCGAAAGAAGAGATGAAGGATGCTCTAAAGTCTCTATAGAGGTCCCCGCAAGATCGGAGTTCTTCGCAGATAAAAAACGGACTTGGGAGAAGCTAATAACCCGGTAGGAAGGTGAAGGAAACCATGAAGGTTAAGGAAAAAGAGGTCATTGTAGAAAAGGATCTGGTCATCGGGCGGGAAATCTTAGACGAGGCAAACCTTGGAAAAAGGCTTTGTCTCATCATTGAACAAGGAGAGATTCACATTGTTCCTACTCCCCCCATCGATGCTCAAAAGACCCTGGAAGAGCTGGCCGGATGTCTGGGCCAGGAACCTGCCACAGCATACGACTTCCATCTGAAGATTGGTGGCCTGCATGAAGCTCGATGATGTCTCTCGTGGCTCCGTTTATGTGGACACCAACATCCTGTATATGTATCTTTGAGTCGACCCGGTGCATTTGTCTACAGTGAAGGCTTTCCTGAGTCGAATCATACGCGGAGAGATAGAGGCATTTATCAGCATTCCCATGCTGGATGAATTGTTCTACCGGCTATTATTGGCACGGATAAAGGAAACCACGGACCGTAATCCCATCGAGGTGCTTCGACAAAACCAGGCTGAGGCGATTGCTGCCCACAGCAATGCGATCGATGGCTCCCTGCGCAAATTGCTACTACTGCCGCATATAAATCTTGTTGGGGTGGAGACCACCGATTTTGAGAGGATGTTGGAAAACATTAGGACATTTTCCTTGCTGCCCCGCGATGCCCTACACGTGGCAATTGTCCAACGCCTGGGTTTAAGTAGCATTGCGTCTGATGATATCGACTTTGACCGAGTCAAAGGAATTAAGCGCCATTGGGTAATCAATCCGCCCACAGATTAACCCTGGTGCACTCCTCCTTCCTCCATCCTGTTTTTAATCCTTCTTTTCCCCCTTTTTCTTTTTATCAAAACTGGCGGTGGCCCCTGCCGGGCTGATATACCACTTGAGACCGTCAAAAATAGTCTCGCGCATGGTCTTGCGCTCCACTCCCACCTTGTTAATGATCCGCTTTTCAAGGTTTCGGAGGAGAGACTACCCCGTTCCAATCGCACGAGACTGAGAGGTCACTTTTTTCAGTTTCAGAATGCTTGAACAAATCAGGATCAAGTGATATGGTTGTAACCAATGGAAAATCCGGTTGCTTCTCACCCATACGAAGGCATTCTCTACATTGTCTCTACTCCCATTGGGAACATGGAGGACATTACCCTGAGGGCTCTTCGCATCCTGAAAGAGATTGACCTGATTGCTGCTGAAGATACCCGGCAGACAGGTCTTCTTTTGAAATATCACAATATTCACAAGCCCTTAACGAGCTATTTCGAGGGGAATGAATGGAAGAAGAAGGAATTTTTATTAGCCAAGCTCAAGGAAGGCAATCACGTTGCCCTTGTCTCGGATGCGGGAACACCGGGCGTCTCGGATCCTGGCTTTCGCCTGATCCAGTCAGCCATCCAAAAAGGAATCTCTGTGATTCCTATCCCTGGCCCCTCGGCTGTTATCACAGCTCTGAGTATCTCCGGTCTTCCGACGGACGCCTTCCTTTTTAAAGGGTTCCTCCCTCATAAATCAAAGAAAAGAAGAGAGCTCCTCCAACAAATGGAGGACGCAAGAGAAACACTCATTTTCTATGAGTCCCCTCACCGGATCTCCGAAACCTTGAAAGATACATACGAAATCCTCGGAGACCGGGAGATGGTTCTTACCCGGGAGCTGACAAAGATTTACGAAGAAGTCCTAAGAGGGAAAGTAAGCGAGATTCAGTTTCAGATCGGAGAGAGAAAATTGAAAGGGGAGATTACCCTGGTAGTCTCAGGAAAAACGAGAAAAGGAAATTTAGAGAAAGAGCGATGATCGACTTCAGGAGTCCATTAAGATCGTCCTCTGCTTCGATAAGCCCTAAAGAACCACCTCTCTAATGGGGTATCCGAAATTGACTCGCAGGATTTCAGACTTGGTTGGGATCGTCTACCGGTGAAAAGATCAATAGAACTCTAAATAGATCAGGAAGGTCGCAAGAGCCAGGGTTGGGATGGAAACCATCATTCCAGGTACAATCCATTGGCCAAAGGTGAGATGGCCGATTTTTTGACGCTCCAAGATTCCAATCGCCACAATATTGGCTGTGCTTCCAATCATTGTTAAGTTGCCAAATAATGTCCGGCCGAAAAGAATCCCCCACTTGTGGGCGCTCTGATTTATTGATTTCTTAACGGTAGACAGGTACAATGTTTTTGTCGGTTTCGTAAAAAAGGATGAACGGCGGAGGTGCCAGTACGAACCTTCAAAGGGAGCTGACCTTTTGCCCAAGCTTTCCTATTTTCAAACCCTGAGAGGTATCCATTGCGGATCAATTTACGAATTATTCTATCGATTATCACCGTAATCAGCGTCCTTGTTCTCCTGTTTACTCTCATGCAGGTACGGCAGGAGAAAGAGCGGTTGACGATTGACCTTGAGCGCCGCTCCTCCCTTTTAGGCGAGAGCCTGAAAGAGACCATCGAGCCCCTCTTGGAAAAGGGACGTCCAGAACGTTTTCAAAAAATCGTAGAAAAGTTTGGGAACCGGGAAAGACTGGCCGGGGTTGCGGTATATGATGTAAAGGACAAATTGATCGCCGCCACCCCCGCCTTATCCGCTCACCTATCTGCAACCCCGACGTTGGTGACCAACGTCATGAATTCCGATCAGGAGGGTGGGCACTTTTCTAACCTTGGGGGAAAGGAAATGTACCTTTATGCTCTGCCCCTCCGTCGGGAGGAGACCGTAGCAGGGGCCCTGGTCATTATTCAAAATCCTTCCTATATTCAGGACCGTCTCTCGCTGATCTGGAAAAATAATTTTATCCGCCTTTTAGTGAATGCCCTCGTCATTTCCCTGGTTACCCTCCTTTTGATTCGTTGGAGCATAACCGGGCCGATTGCCAAGATGGCTGAATGGATGAAACACCTGCGGACGGAAAAGAACAAAGAACCCTTCCGACTTCCTTCAGGGGCAGTTTTTGAACCTCTGGCGAGGGAAGTGACGCAAATGGCCAAAAGTATCTCGGCAGCTCGAGAGGCGGCCGAGGAAGAAGCACGCCTCAGACAAACCGCCGAATCCATGTGGACACCAGCCCGGCTTAAAGAGCAGGTCTGTACCCTCCTCCAGGAAAGACCTCTCTTTGTGATTTCCAACCGCGAACCTTACATGCATGAAAAAAAAGGGAAAAAGATCGAATGTCTGGTACCAGCCAGCGGGTTGGTGACAGCCTTGGAGCCTGTTCTCAAGGCCTGTGGAGGAACCTGGATTGCCCATGGAAGCGGTGATTCCGACCGCGAGGTCGTTGATGCCCAAAGCAAAATCAGAGTTCCCCCCGAGGAGCCTCAATACGTGCTAAAAAGAGTCTGGCTCACCAAGGAAGAAGAAAAAGGTTATTATTATGGGTTTTCCAACGAGGGGCTCTGGCCGCTCTGCCACATCGCGCATACACGCCCGTCCTTCCGGGCGGAGGATTGGGAATATTATCAAACCGTCAACAAGAAATTTGCCGAAGCCACTTTGGAGGAGTTGGTAGATGCCGAAGAACCTCTGATTTTGATCCAGGATTACCATTTCGCCTTGCTTCCCCGACTGGTCAAAGAAGGACGTCCAGATGCACGGGTGGCTATTTTCTGGCATATTCCCTGGCCGAATCCGGAATCCTTCAGCATCTGCCCTTGGCAGAGGGAACTTCTGCATGGCATGTTAGGAGCAGACCTCATCGGTTTTCACATCCAGTTTCACTGCAACAACTTTCTGAATACGGTTGACCGCGCCTTGGAATCCCGAATCGACTGGGAGCATTTTGCGGTCGAAAGAGGAGGGCAAACCACCCTGGTCAAGCCATTTCCAATCAGTATTGCCTTCCCGGGCCAATCCAACGGGTCCATGGCAAACAATGCCACCAAGCCCAACAAGGAGAGCCTCCTGAAGGATCTCGGCGTCAGGGCAAAATACGTTGGCGTGGGAGTAGATCGAATCGATTATACGAAGGGGATCGTGGAACGTTTTAGAGCCACCGAACGATTCCTGGAAAAATATCCAGCATATCAGGGGGACTTCACTCTTGTGGAGCTTGGGGCTCCAAGCCGTACCCACATTAAGGAATATCACGATTTGATCGCGGTGGTGGAGGCAGAGGTAGACCGGATCAACTGGCGTTTTAAGAACAAGGAATGGCAACCGATCGTTTTCTTGAAAAAACATCATAGCCACGAAGAAATTAGGCCATTTTACGAAACTGCCGACCTCTGCATGGTTACGTCCTTGCATGATGGGATGAATCTTGTGGCTAAAGAGTACATTAGCGCTCGGGATGGCGAATCCGGCGTGCTGATTCTCAGCCAATTCACAGGAGCGTCGAGAGAACTCAAGGATGCCCTGATTGTCAACCCTTATGATATTGAAGGAATGGCTGAAGCAATCCGCCTGGCCCTGGAGATGGACCTTCCGGAACAGAAGGCCCGCATGCGAAGGATGCGTGAGACATTAAAAAACCGAAACATTTATTATTGGGCCGCGGAACTCATCACCGCCCTTGCTCAGGTGCGCCTGGAAAAGTCCTCCTGAAAAAAATACCCCTTGAACCCTATCTTCACTCTGTTTTCAGGTGGCACGCCCTAAATAGCTCATTAGTGCCAGCCGATCACCCACTTTGCGGGTAATTAAGAAATTCTGCCGCACATATTCTTTCGCATCCTCTCCTATCTTAGTCATCACCTCGGGGTTGTCAAGGAGATGATGGATACGGAAGGCGGCTCCCTCAACAGAGTTGACGGTGAATCCGGTTACGCCATAGACGAGTTGAACGGTGATTCCGCCAGCAGAGCCACCGATGACCGGCTTTCCTTCCCACATCGTCTCAGCCACAGTAAGTCCGAACTCTTCCCGAAGGGATTTTTGCAAAACGATAGTCGCTGCTCTTTGCAGGGCATTAATCTCCAGTGTGGCATCCGGGGGAAGGAGAAGAATATGAATGTCCGGGTCATCCCGGGCTGCTTCCCTAACATCCAGTAGAACAGTTCTTCCCTCTGGCTCGTCTGTAGCCTCTCCTCCGGCTAAGACGGCCGGACGTCGTGGTGTTTCTTGACGAGCCGGTAAGTCTGAATAACTCCCAAAGGGTCTTTGAAACGGTCAAAACGGGATACCTGTAGAAGGATTGGTTTGTCCGTAAGTATGTTTAGCAGGCCAAGAATCTGAGCTTATTTCAGGTTGTTATGTCACACCCTGTCAGTCTGCCTTGCCTCATGGCACCGGAAAAGGAACTCTTGAACCTCGTCAGGGTTCTGGAGAAAAAAATCAGCCGCTGAGGGAAACCCGGCCAATCCGACAAAAACCGAAATGCCATGGCCCTTGAGCACCTGAAAGGCATCCTCATCAGTTTGATCATCTCCCAAATAAATTGGCAAAAGCATCCTTGAGGGAAACCCTTCCAGAATTTTTTTGACCGCTTTCCCTTTATGAAAATCGACATTGGGCCGGATTTCGAAAACCATCTTGCCAGACGCCTTCTTCCACCGATCCCTCCATTGCTGAAGTTGCTCTTCTATCGCCCGAGAAACTTGCACAAAAAATTTCTGGGGCACGTTGCGGTAATGGACTGACAGAATGGGCCCCTTTTCTTCAAAAAGAACTCCAGGAATTTTCTTCAACGAATTCTGCAAATTTTGGGTGATTCTTTTGAGTTCCCATTTTCTGGCTGACACCAGAATGTTTTTGTGCCTGCCGGCAGGGTTCTCGATTTCCAGACCATGGTTCCCCACGTAAACAATACCTGAGACGCCTACTCTTTCCCGCACATCTTCAAGGGATCGTCCGCTAACAATGGCCATGTAGACCCCAGGAAGATCACGCAATCTTTCCAAAAGCTTCTTTACTTCGGACGGACAAAAGGCCATCTCAGGTCGGGATACAATTGGAGTGAGGGTTCCATCATAGTCTAAAAAAAGAAAAAGATTCTGGGCCTGCTCAATCCTGGCTCGAATGCTCGCCCAATTTCTAAAAAGATGTTTCACCCTCTCCTCTTTTAAAAAGAATCCACTTTTATTTTATCATCAAAAACAGTGAATGCAAGCCCGATAGATCCGAAAATCGTAAATACAGGATTTTTTGTCAAGAAATACAGGGTTTCCTGTATTGTGCTTAACATTCTCTTTTAGTAATCTTGAAAATAGGTCACAACTAACCACTCCAGGGGAAAATCCTCCTGGGCCATTTGAACTCAAAGAATGCATCAGTCTCGTCAAGTCGTGATCGGGTCTCATCACACCCCTGTTCGGGCTTGATCGTTCCGCAGGATCCTCAATTGGTGGTCTGGACGTCGGCCTGCCTTCCAGCGTATCTGGGCGGGATTCGCCCTCGCATTCGGTCTTTTCTTGGCCTACGCGGTAGCGCCCTGACGCCCGCTCTCTGCTCAAATGAATTGACTTCTCTCGGTACCCTGGTTACATTGGATATATTCTGGCATAGAGAAAATCCATGAGGATCGCTATCTTAACCAACGAATATCCGCCACATATTTACGGAGGAGCCGGTGTTCATGTTGAGTATCTTTCAAAAGAGATCGCCCATTTGGAGGGCGGGAAGCATGAGGTTAATGTTTATTGCTTCGGTGAACAAAAAGAGCATTCTGGTCATATTACGGTAGAAGGTATGGGTCTCGATCTTGATTTTCCCTCCCAGGATGTCCGCCATCGAAGATTGCTGGACACGCTATTTCGAAACATTCTCATTGTGGGATCATTGAAAGAGGCGGATATCGTCCATTGTCACACGTGGTACACACACCTCGCGGGTTGTCTGGCCAAGCAGATGCTAAATATCCCTCTCGTTCTCACTATCCATTCTTTAGAACCGCACCGACCCTGGAAAGAAGAACAAATGGGTTCCGCTTATAAGGCAAGCGCCTGGCTGGAGAAAACGGCTTTTGAGAATGCCGACGGGGTGATTGCCACCTCTCAGTCCATGAAAACAGCGGCCCATAATATTTATAAGGTCCCCCTTGAAAAGGCTTGCATCATCCCCAATGGAATCGATGTGAACCAGTATAAACCAACGCTAAACCCGGCGCTCGTGGCTTCATATGGAATAAACCCTGATAAACCTTTTCTTCTCTTTGTGGGTCGCATTACACGTCAAAAGGGTATTATCCACCTTATCAATGCAATCAAGTACCTCTCACCGGATATACAAGCCGTTCTCTGTGCCGGCGCCCCTGATACTAAAGAGATTGGAGAGGGGATGGCTGAAAAAGTTGAGACAGTCCGGAAGGAAACGACCCATGATGTGATCTGGATAGAACAATGGGTCCCACGGGCTCACCTCATAGCACTTTACAGCCATGCCTCTGTCTTTGTCTGTCCGTCGATCTATGAACCTTTTGGTATCATCAATTTGGAAGCCATGGCTTGCGGAACACCCGTTGTTGCTTCAGCGGTCGGTGGAATTCCAGAGGTGGTCGTCCATGGGGAGACTGGATTGTTAGTACCTTTTGAACCCGTATCCGACGATGACTTTGAGCCAAAGCATCCTGTTCAGTTTTCGAAGGATTTGGCTGAAGCTGTGAACAGTCTTTTCCGTTCATCCAAGAAGATACGAACGATGGGCCGGGAATCCAGGAAAAGGGTCGAAAAGGACTTCAGTTGGGAAAGTGTCGCACGGCAGACCATTGGGTTTTACAGAGAATTAACTTCCCCCTGTCAGACAGAGTAACCTCCTGACCAAAGGTCCAAGAAGAAATGACGGGCATTGATCTCCAGTACGCACGCGGTTGCCATAACCCCCTTCTTGGATAACCAGTGTTGGCAGTCGGAGTAATCCAATCTCCCTCCCGTTCCCCTCAAAGTCTCCTGCCCGCAAGTTCCGACTCCCAGTTGGATCTCTTTTTGCCGTATCAAGTCCAAGAGCAAAGATCAGGAATTGAGGCCTAAATCTGATCAATCGCTCTCCTTTTTCGAAAAAAAGGCACATCGCAAATGGCTCTCTTAGTTTTCATTTCTATTTTTATCCTCCTTTCTTAGAGAGGATTTATTTTCAGACTTTCCCTCCAAAAGGTTATTAAAGAATCGTTGTGTAGGATAAGCAAAATCAATGTACGGGCATTTCGAAAATTCCCTTAAGATGTCTTCCCATATCGCCTGTTGGCTATCCCGCCGTCGACGGGGTTCACGAAGATACCTTATCGTCAACAGAACTCCACTGTCTTTCACACTCGTGTAAACAGAAGGAGTGAGTATCGAATAAAAGATCATGAATTTTCGCGAAGCCTCGATGATCCTCTTTTCTGCCGATTGACTCAGGTGCTCTGCATGTTTTGTCCCGATCCGCTGCAAGATGTCCTTGCCCCTCTTCCAGTTGCTCTCGAAAGTAATCAAAATAGGGATCTCATTCCAAATATGCTGGAAACCTTTATGATAGTTCGCCAGTGGCTCAGTAAACATCTTCCCATTTGGAATGTGAATAATTCTTCCGGTGCTCTGATCTGCCTGCACCCAATTACCGATCTCCATGAGAGTAAATTGAAATATCCGGAGATCGATGACATCCCCTGCATCGCTCCCAATCTGAACCCGATCGCCCACTTCAAACGGTCGCCGCCACACGACGAATATCACACCCGCCAGATTGGCCAATAAGTCTTTTAGGGCAATTGCCACGCCAGCGGATAACAGGCTTAAAAAGGTAGCTACGGACCGGATTCTCTCAAATCATATCCGCCCAATGATCGCTATCCCTACGGCCGCAGCTATGTAACTGGACGTCTTTTCCCATCGATACCGGTTGGGCAGTTCTTTAACACGGGGAAGACCATTCTTAAAATCAGTCTATGAACGAACCAGAGAATGAGGACGATAACGATTGAAGTGAAAAGCTTACTCTAGATCTCAGGACTTAGCCCTATTGATTTGTGGAAATATTCTGTCAATTTCCTCAACATCGTTAGCCTTCCAACCGGCAATGTCGTTTACCAGCAGAATAAAGGGCCTTACGGCTCTTTTGGTTTGGTTGCCTCCATTTGATGCCTCGTCTCCCGTCCGAGGATCTCAAGCTCCTTCCTTAAATTCTTTGCTCGAAATGACGCCCGAATGGCACTCGGAATCCACAGAAGGAGAATCATCACCATCCCTGCGCCAATGGATCCCAGAATGGTGTAGATGAGGGATGTTTCAAATTGCCAAAAGAGAAATTTCATGATCACGGATGGAGCGGTGGAGTTTTGGACAACAAAGACAGTAAACACAATGACCGCCAGAAAAACTAACCAGTAAAAAATCTGCATAAATATCCCTCCTTTTACCCCAGCTTGGTGAACCTTTGTTCTCCGATCTCTTCCCCTCGATCATGATAAGTAGAGATTGAATCTGTCATGAACAACCTCCCTTCGGGGGTCTGATCGATGCCTGGAGAAGTGAATATGCCTCCATCATCGGGTATCCGCCGCCTGCAGCAACGTGTCTACCCCAGAGTCCAGCAAGTCGGCGATATGCTTGAGGGTGTCATCATCCCAATCAGAAAGAGAATAACATCCCTGTCACAAATAGAGGCGTCAAGCAACCTTAACATGAAGCCGGTCACCTAACCTATGGAACAATTCAACCCAACGCTTGGCCCAATCCTCTTCTTTCTCGGCTCTTTCTTTCATCGAAGGATATCGTTCTTTCGATATGGAAAAGTGGGCATTTTGAGCTTTCCAGAGGTCCGGCTCTACAGCCAGAGAACTGAGCAACATCAAAACATGTTCGAGCTTTTCAAAAAGGACTACTTCCTCCGACTGTTCCCGAAGTCTTTCCATGATTGAATTTATCCATGAGGTTGCGACAAATCCGATCGTCTTCTTGTCAATCTCAACAGACCATCTTCTTGCCTCCTTAAGCAAACCATCGAACTTTTCGATATTTAAGTCTTCTTTCTCAAAAATTCTCCTCATGTCTAAATTGATGATGTACTCGGCCGCTACGGAAAGGGGTCCCGGAAGCGGCATCTTCAAGCTTTGAAGGAAGCTCATGATGGGATAGTTTTTCTCGTACAATTTTCGAAAAGAAATTTCGACTCCCTCAAGTACCGAGCCGAGAACAAGGTTTGAAACTTTTCTTTGTTCATCCCTAAATAGATGCCATAATGAATAATTGTCCATGCCAAAATGTCTGTCCATCAGCCTGATCACTTCGGAAGTATCCCCCTTATCAAAGGTCTCCCGGATCGCCCCCTTCATTGCGGAGAATGCTTCGTCACCCATAAACTTCCTAACCCCTCCATTCAGGTTATGGTCTCCCAGATGGAGCACTGCAAAACTTACAGGTTCTTCATCCCACGTGACATCCGACTTCATAAGGGTTTTTCCAATCGCAAGTCTCACTCTGCCAGCCTCGACCTTTTCATACACTTCACTAACCGCCGTGTAGCAGTAAACTCGGACGCTTTTAGGATATTCCTCAAAGAGTGAAGAGATGGCATAGTGAGCACCAACCCTCAGCAGGTCAAGGGCCGCCGGCTTAACGAACATCTCGTAAATCTTTGCGCCATTTTCGAACTCAGGAATATTGCTGCGAGCTTTCTGAAGAATTTCAAGATAATCCTTTTCAAAAGAGACACCCGGCACTTCTTCTGCCAGTTGAATCGCCCTTGCTGCATATTGCAGCACTTGGGTTGTTTCTGTTCCGGAGATCTCCTCAAAGAACCATCCGCAGCTTGTGAACATGAGCATTGCATTTCTTTGCATTTCAAGTAATTTCAGTGCTCTTGACTTTTCTTCCTTAGACAGTTCTTTAACCGATTCTTTCTCAACAAACCTCTCCACTTTCTCAGCGGTTCGGTCAAGGACGATTTCGATATAATCGTCCCTTGCCTTCCACGGATCTTTTAAATATTCCTTCACCTTTTCTTCGTAAAGCGGTATGAGGGCATCCCGCAGCCAATCCATGGCTTCCCTCAAAGGTTTTCTCCAGGTTTGGGACCATCCCTGACGCATTCCCGAGTTGCATCCACAGTTATCCTTCCACCTTTCTACGCCGTGGATACAACTCCAGGATGAGTTATTAAAGATCTCAACCCAATGGGTAGGGGGGTGTTGTTCGAGAAACTCACCATAGTTGGTCACCTTTGAAAGGTTTTGCGCTTCGATATGATATAAACAGTAGGCGAGAGCCATATCGCCAAAACGACGATGATGACCATATGTCTCACCATCCGTGGCGATATGAAGGATCTGAGGCCAGGGCCGCTGGTCCGTGAATGCTGAGAGCAATCTTTGTGCAAGATCTTCTCCCCTGTTTAGCAGTCCTCCGAAGGCAATATCCTGGGAGATAGAACCGTCATAGAAGAAAAGGGTAATGGGCTTTTTTGAGGGAAGGAGACAGAGATAGGCTGTGGTAGGATCAACTCTCCCTCCACTTACATCATGCCACTTGGCGCCTCTCGACATTCTCCTGACTCTTTTGGCTTGTCTCGGGGCGAGGATGGTGAACTTAATCCCAAACTCCGCCAACACCATAAGAGTCTCTGTATCCACCGCTGTTTCCGGAAGCCACATTCCTTCAGGAAACCTTCCAAACCTTTTCTGAAAATCCCTGACACCCCATATCACCTGTGTGATCTTATCTCTTTTGTTGGCAAGGGGCATGATCAAGTGGCTATAGGCCTGGGCAAGGGCCGAACCGTGACCAGAAAATCTCTCCATACTTAACCGATCAGCCTCCAGGATGGCCTGATAGACCTCCGGGTTATGCTTTTCGATCCAACGAAGGAGAGTAGGCCCAAAATTGAAACTGATCTTTGAGTAGTTGTTGACGATATCCACAATCCTCCGATCCGGGTCAAGGATTCGAGACGCAGTGTTGGGGGCATAACATTCTGCGGTAATTCTTTCATTCCAATCATGGTAGGGATAGGCAGAATCTTGAAACTCCACCTCTTCAAGCCAAGGATTCTCCCGAGGGGGTTGATAAAAATGCCCATGGATACAGACATATTTCTCCGCCATAGAATGACCTCCTGCCTGCTTTATGCATGTCTGCCCTCACTCTTGAAGAAGAGAACACTAAGGGGAGGCAAAGTCAGGGAAAGGGAGCTTTCCCACTTGTAAGATGGAGCCGGAGCCGCTTCGACACCTCCAAAGTTCCCGTGGCCGCTCCCCCCGTATATCTTGGCGTCGCTGTTCAGAGCCTCCTTCCAGAATCCACCCCGTGGGACTCCAACGCGATAGTTCTTTCTCGGAACCGGAGTAAAATTGCACACGACAAGAATAGTGTCATCTGTCCTCCTCCCTCTTCTCAAGAAACTGATAATACTCGCCTCCCAGTTGCGAAAGTCAAGCCATTCGAATCCTTCCTTAACAAAATCGAGTTCGTAAAGAACTGGCTCCGTCCTATAAAGATGATTGAGATCTTTAAGCCATCTTTGGACTTCCCAATGAGGCTGATGTCCGAGAAGATGCCAGTCTAAGCTCCTTTCGTGATACCATTCATCCCATTGACCAAACTCTCCTCCCATGAAGGAGAGTTTCTTTCCGGGGTGGCCATACATGTATCCAAAAAGGAGTCTCAAATTGGCAAACTTCTGCCAATCGTCACCAGGCATCTTTTGGAGGAGGGAGCCTTTGCCAAAGACGACCTCATCATGAGAGAGGGAAAGGACAAAATTCTCATAGAAGGCATACCAGATACTAAAGGTCAGTTGACTGTGGTGATACTTCCTGAGGATGGGATCCTTTGCAAAGTAGTCTAACGTGTCATGCATCCATCCCATGTTCCATTTCATGCCGCAGCCAAGCCCTCCAACGTAGGTGGGCCTTGAAACCATGGGCCAAGCGGTGGATTCTTCTGCGATGGTCTGAACATCTGGATAAGCCTGAAAAACCGCTTCGTTAAATCTTCTGAGGAAGGTGATGGCTTCCGTATTTTCCCTTCCCCCATACTCGTTGGGTATCCATTCCCCTTCCTTTCTTCCGTAATCGAGATAGAGCATGGAGGCCACGGCGTCGATTCTCAGACCGTCCGCATGATACTTATCGAACCAGAATAGGGCACTGCTGATGAGAAAATTCCTCACCTCATTTCTGCCGTGATTAAAAATATAGCTGTGCCAATCGGGGTGGTATCCTTTCTTTGGATCGGCATGCTCATAGAGATAGGTGCCATCAAAATAGACCGGGCCGTGCTCATCGTCAGGGAAATGAGAAGGAACCCAATCGAGGATAACCCCTACCCCGTTCTGGTGAAGTTGATCGATCAGATACATGAAGTCCTGGGGAGTGCCATATCTGGCGGTGGGCGCAAAATATCCCACTGTTTGGTAACCCCAGGAACCATAAAAGGGGTGTTCCATCACGGGCAGAAATTCAACATGAGTGAATCCCATCTCCTTCACATATTCAATTAGGTACGAAGCCATCTCCCGATAGGTCAAGAAACGATTCCCCTCCTCGGGAACACGCCTCCAGGAACCTAAATGAACTTCATAGATAGCAAAGGGGGCATCGAGGGCGTTGAACCGATGTCTATTCTTCATCCATTCACCATCTCCCCAATCATATTGAAGATCCCACACCACGGAAGCGGCCTTCGGAGGGCACTCCCAGCGGAAGGCATACGGGTCACCCTTATCCACCCTGTATGAGCTGTACTTGGAGACTAAATGGTATTTATAAGCTTCCCCGTTGTAAATGCCAGGAATCCACCCTTCCCATATCCCGGAACCATCCTCTCTCACTCTTAATGGATGGGATTCATTGTCCCAAAGATTGAAATTCCCGATCACCGATACCCTTTCTGCATTGGGAGCCCACACGGCAAAGTTTGTGCCTTCGACATCATCGACGGTGAGGGAATGAGAACCAAGTTTATTATAAAGACCGAAATGACTTCCTTCCTTGAACAGATAGATATCATGGTCCGTTAGGAGGGTCACATCGTTTCTCATGGCCTTTTTCTCCTGCAAAGGGCTTTAGAGATTATTCACTCTCCAATAGATCTCTTATTCCCTTTAAAGGAATGACTACCCACTCGGGACGGTTATTCAATTCGTAGCCAACTTCGTAAACGGCTTTCTCGAGAAGGAAGACTCTCAACAGAAATTCCAACTCTTCTTTCTCCGCAGGAATGAACGGAGCTTTCCCAGCCGTATCAAGATACGATCTCATAAAAACGCCCGACACGCACCGATGCCAAAGATCGATCCATGGCCTTAAAACCGGAACGTCTTCGGGTCTGACGGATGCCTCCCTGAGGAGGGCCACGTAGACAGCATAGTGAAATGACCGTATCATACCTGTCACATCTCTCAAGGCTGAACGTTTCCATCGCCTTTCGCTCAGGGGGCGGGCAGGCTCCCCCTCGAAGTCGATGATGAAGAAGTCTTTTCCGGTATAGAGAACCTGGCCGAGGTGGTAATCGCCGTGGATCCGGATCCTCATGCCTGAAAGTTTTCTGCTTACGATCTTCTGAAATTGCTCAAGTATTTTTTGTTCAGAATCAAGGACAAAAGAAGCCTCCTCCTGCATAGGCTTCTGAAGGCTCTGAATATTACTCTTTAACGCCTGAATGACTCTTCTCAGAAGGGTCCGCATGGATTGGTAAACGGATCGCTGATAGAGCATGGAAAAGGGTTCGGGTGCAAAATCCCTCTCCTCTGATGAATCTGAGAGGGCTATATGCATCTGCGCCGTTCGTTTCCCGAGAAGGGCGGTCATTTCAAGGTAATGGCCTTCTATCAGCTCTCGAAATAAAGCTGGCATCGTACTGAGATCCGTCTCAAAAGGAGAAACCGGCGCCTTTGGAATTTCCTGAAGTTCTCTCAATCGGGAAAGGACATTTTCAAAAAATCGGCCCACTGCATCCGCCGTATAGGTCCAGGCATCGCCTTGATTTGAGACAAAACCTTGAAGCAGACCAATAAGAGTGGGTTCCGAGCCCGGCTGCTGATATTCTATGGTTCCAGCGTAAGGCGGGATTGCCGGGAAGCCCGCCATTTCGGTTAAGAATTGTGTCATTTCCTTGTCAGGATGAGGCCCTTCTTCGAGCCGGCGGAAGAGTTTGAAGTAGAACTTGTCTTCAAAAAGCATTGAAGTATTGCTCTGCTCGGCCTTAAGAGGCTGGGAACCGAGGGGGAAGGTTTTATCGCCAGCGAGCCTACTAAATGCTTTCCCCGGGAGACCGATGATTTCACCCTGTTTTCCCCTTATCCTTCTCTTCCGTGCAATCGCAGTCATCAGGGAGTGGCGGAACCTTCCATCATACGTGGCATCGTATAGAATTCCTTCATCGTTGTTTATGTGGAGGCTGGCAATCACGCCTTGAGGAAATTCCTCCATGACCATTTTCGCCTTGATGGTTAACCATTCATAATCGAGCCTGACACGTTGACCTTCGACGACCAGCTCTTCCAGCACCTCTTCGCCTTTCCTCGTTACTGCAAACGAAATCGGCAAAAGATATGAGTCTTCCGTCCCGTCATTGTATCTAATTTCAAGCAGGAGCATGTACGAAACATCAGAATTCTCTAAAAAGGGGATTCTCTCGACAATGTTCACCGCCCGGATCGTTCTTGCCTTTCCACCGAACCATCGGCAACCCTGAAGATAACCTGGGAGGACCTCCTGTTCTAACCTCTCCTGAGTCTTCCCTTCGAACATTGCCTCCCATTTCGTCTTAACGCGAAGCTCCGGAAGTTCCTTTTTTTTGCTGACCCTCGGTCCTTCTTCCTCTTTCTTGATCAAAAGCAGAAGATAATTGTGGGGCCCCAGGGTAAGCATATAGGGCGATTCCTTGATCGCTGGAAATCTGTTTTGACCGGAAATCTCTACCGTGGTGCACCCCGCATAGGGTGATAAGTCAAGCTGGGCGACCTGAAAAAATCTTGAAAGGTTTGCCGCAATAAGGATGGTTTCATCCTCAAATTTGCGAAGGAAGGCGAGGATCTTCGGATTCTCAGGAAAAAGGAACTCCAGGGTTCCCCTTCCTGGAGACCTAAATCTCTTCCTGGTGGCAATGGTCCGTTTCATCCACCAAAGGAACGAAGAGGGATTTCTCTGCTGATTTTCCACGTTGAGGGATTCATAGTGATATTCGGGGTCGATGACAACCGGCAGGTAAAGCTTCTGGGGATTAGCTCTGGAAAATCCTGCATTGCGATCAGGGCTCCACTGCATGGGTGTTCTGACCCCATTCCGGTCCCCGAGATAGTAGTTATCACCCATGCCGATCTCATCGCCATAATAGATGACCGGTGTGCCGGGAAGGGAGAAGAGAAGAATATTCATCAACTCTATTCTTCCTCTGTTGTTGCCCATGAGGGGGGCGAGGCGCCTTCGAATACCAAGGTTGATCCGTGCATGAGGATCTCTTGCGTAGACCCGGTACATGTAGTCTCTCTCTTCATCGGTGACCATCTCCAGCGTCAACTCATCATGGTTTCTCAGAAATAATGTCCATTGGCATGTTTCAGGAATTCTCGGTGTCTGTTCAAGAATATCCACAATTGGGAAACGATCTTCCATTTGAATCCCTATGAATATCCTTGGCATTAAAGGAAAATGAAAAGCCATATGGCAGATATCGCCATTTCCGAAATAGGCTGAGGCATCCTCCGGCCATTGATTCGCCTCTCCCAAGAGCATCCGGTTCTTGAACTTATTGTCCACATGAGATCTGAGTTCCTTCAGGAAAGCATAGGTTTCAGGCAGGTTCTCACAATTTGTCCCTTCACGTTCAAACAGATAAGGCACGGCGTCCAATCGAAGGCCATCGACGCCCATCCCTAACCAAAAATCAAGGGCGCGGAAAATGGCTTTCCGCACAGGGGGATGATCAAAATTCAGGTCTGGCTGATGGGAGTAGAAACGATGCCAGTAATTGGCCCCTCCAACGGGATCCCACGCCCAGTTGGAAGTCTCAAAATCCTTAAAAATGATTCTTGCATCCTTATATCTGTCCCGGGTGCTGCTCCAGACGTAAAAGTCCCTCCACATGGAACCCGGCCTTGCTTTTCTTGACCGTTGAAACCAAGGATGCTGATCAGAAGTGTGGTTCAGGACAAGCTCTGTGATGACTCGAATGCCGCGCCTGTGGGCTTCTCTCAGGAATCCTTTAAAGTCCTTTAGTGTGCCGTAGCTGGGGTGGACATTAAAGTAATCCGAAATGTCGTACCCATCATCTCGTAAGGGTGATGGGTAAAAAGGGAGGAGCCAGATGGCTGTAATTCCCAAGTCTTCGAGGTAGTCGAGTTTTTGGGTGAGCCCCAAGAAATCACCGATCCCGTCGCCATTGCCATCATGGAAGGCCCGGACGTGAAGCTCGTAAATGATCGCATCCTTGTACCACAATGGCGCATCTTCAAGATAGACCATTCTTTTCTCCGGGTGTGAAGTACTCTTCTGTGTTCCCAGCTCAAAGATTTAAATTTGACGCTCCGAACGATTCGTCAAAGGAAATAGTCGAAATCCATTTCTCTTTTCAACCTCTTCCTGACCCTGAAGATATTGGCAGGAAGAACCTGGGGGTTGAGCTCCACATAATTCTTTCCTCCCTGCCAGATATATTTATCATCGCTGAGTAAGTCATGAACGAGATAAGGCTGATTGGGATCGATCCCCAGTTCATTAATGGGGACCCGTACCGATCCGGACTGAATATGAGATGGATCTAAATTTACGACGACCATGATGATGTCAGATAGATCTTCTGTTGTCTTTCCATAAAATAGGAGCGCTTCATTATCGGCCTCATAGAAACGAAGATTCCTTGTAGTTTGAAGAGCAGGGTTCTCTTTCCTGATCCGATTTACCCTTGCGATGAAATCTTGCAGGCTTCCGGGTTTTTCCCTGTCCCACCGCTTGATTTCATACTTTTCGGAATTGAGATATTCCTCCTTTCCTGGAAGTGCTTCATTGATGCAGAGCTCAAAGGCTGGTCCATAAATGCCGTAATTTGAAGAGAGGGTGGCAGCAAGAACAAGCCTGATCATAAAAGCCGGTCTTCCGCCATACTGCAAATGCTCCGGAAGAATATCCGGCGTGTTGGGCCAGAAATTGGGCCGGAAATATTCTCTCACTTCGGTCTGCGTCAGTTCAGTAAGATAATCGGTTAATTCTCTCTTCGTATTTCTCCAGGTGAAATAGGTATAGGACTGCGTGAATCCAAGTTTGGCAAGACGGAACATCACCTTCGGTCGGGTAAAAGCCTCGGAAAGGAAGATGACATCAGGATACTCTCTTTTGATCTCTCCAATCAACCACTGCCAGAAAGAAAAAGGCTTGGTATGAGGGTTATCTACCCTGAAGATGCGTATCTTTTTTCCAATCCAGAAGAGGACGATACTTTTCAATTCCTCCCATAGCTCCTCCCAGTTCTCTGTTTCAAAATTCAGAGGAATGATGTCTTCATATTTCTTGGGTGGATTCTCAGCAAACTGGACCGTTCCATCGGGGCGCCATTTAAACCACTCGGGATGTTCCTTCATATAGGGATGATCGGGAGAGCACTGAAAGGCAAGATCCAATGCCACCTCTATCCCATGATTTTTTGCACTCCTGATCAATCTTTCGAAATCCTCTATGGTCCCAAGCTGTGGATGGATGGCTTTGTGTCCCCCTGCCTCCGACCCGACCGCCCAAGGGCTTCCTACATCATCGGGGCTGA
>DATIGG010000290.1:0-2687 GCA_035454825.1 Thermodesulfobacteriota bacterium
AAGAGTCCGATTATTCTCATTCTTATTTTTGCCGCGGGATTATCCTTCTTCCTGCGTAATCCCATTGATGCCGTTATTATCCTGGTGATTGTTTTGGTCAGCGGTTTCCTTGGATTCTGGCAAGAACGGGGAGCGGTCAATGCGGTTGAGAAGCTGTATGCAATCGTGCAGATCAAAACGACGGTGGTTCGCAATGGAGACTCAAAAGAAGTTCCCATCGAAGAGGTTGTCCCGGGCGATATTGTGTTCATTAAAGCAAGTGATGTTATCCCTGGAGACTGTCTTCTTCTGGAATCCAAAGACCTATTTATCGATGAAGCGGCCTTGACAGGTGAAACCTATCCTGTCGAAAAATCAATCGGCATTTTACCGCCGGAAACACCGCTCAGCCAGCGGACAAACTCGCTCTTTATGGGAACCCATGTGGTCAGCGGGAGTGCAAGGGCTGTGGTCATCCGAACAGGGAAGGAGACCGAATTTGGAAAGGTTTCCGAGCGGCTGAAACTCAGACCTCCGGAGACAGAGTTTGAGCACGGCGTCAGGCGATTTGGGTATCTCCTCATGGAGATCACACTGGTGCTGGTGATCGCCATCTTTGCCATCAATGTCTATTTTGCGCGGCCGGTATTAGACTCTTTTCTCTTTGCATTGGCCCTTGCCGTTGGGCTGACTCCGACACTCTTACCCGCGATCATCAGCATCAACCTTGCCCACGGCGCCAAGCGGATGGCCCTCAATAAGGTCATCGTAAAACGGCTGGCATCGATTGAAAACTTCGGCAGCATGAACGTGCTCTGTTCCGATAAGACCGGCACCCTGACGGAAGGAGTAGTGAAATTACACTCTGCCTTAAATGTGGACGGCCTTGAGAGCGAAAAAGCCCTGCTTTATGCCTTTCTCAATGCTTCTTATGAGACAGGTTTTATGAATCCGATCGATGAAGCGATCCGTAAATATCGGGAATTTGATCTTTCTGGCTATAAGAAACTGGATGAAGTCCCTTACGATTTTGTTCGCAAGCGATTGAGCATTCTGGTACTTCGACCGCATCAAACCCCCGACTTTAAGACGGGGACAAAAGCGCCGCTCAGTATCAACCCTGAGCCTTCGACCCGAGCTCAGGCCGAGGGGCAAACCCCGGGCTTTAGGCCGGGGAACGCCGGAGGGTTGGTTCCAAAAGGTGACACACATCTGATAGTGACGAAAGGGGCCCTGTCGAATGTACTTGCTGTCTGTTCCTCCGCAGAAGTGGCTGAAGGAAGGGTCGTGGACATCGCAACGGTAAAGGAACAGGTCCAGCAGCACTTTGAAGAGTTCAGCCGCAAAGGCTTTCGTACCCTGGGAGTTGCTTACAAGGATGTCGGTTCCGACACGGTCATCCGCAGGGAGGAAGAGGGCGGCATGACGTTTTTGGGATATTTGATTCTTTTTGATCCGCCCAAACCCGGAATTATCGAGACCCTCAGAGAACTGAAACATCTCGGGGTATCGTTGAAGATCATCACCGGAGATAACCGGCTGCTTGCCGTCCATGTCAGCCAACAGGTGGAGTTATTGAATCCGCATATCCTCACGGGTGGAGATCTCCACCAGATGAGTGATGAGGCGCTTCTCAAACGGGTGAATGAGGTGGATGTCTTCGCTGAGGTGGATCCCAACCACAAAGAGCGAATCATTCTGGCTCTGAAGAAAGCTGGACATGTGGTCGGATATATGGGAGATGGTATCAATGACGCCTCGGCACTTCATACGGCTGATGTCGGCATCTCCGTGGATAGTGCGGTCGATGTTGCCAAAGAGGCAGCCGATATTGTGCTTCTCGAGAAGGACCTCAATGTCCTCGTTCAGGGTGTGCGCGAGGGGAGGATGACTTTTGCCAACACGTTGAAATATGTGTTCATGGCATCGAGCGCCAATTTCGGAAACATGTTCAGCATGGCAGGGGCTTCCCTCTTTCTGCCTTTCCTCCCGCTTCTTCCGAAGCAAATTTTGCTGACCAATTTGCTGACGGACTTTCCCGAGATGACGATTGCGACGGACAGTGTAGATCGTGAACTGGTTGAGAAACCCCGACGCTGGAATATCCGGTTCATCCGGAATTTTATGCTGACCTTCGGCATTCTCAGCTCGGTATTTGATTATCTCACCTTTGGTGTGCTCCTGCTTATCCTTCATGCCACCCAGGATCAATTCAGAACAGGCTGGTTCTTGGAGTCTGTGATCTCAGCTTCGATCACTGTCCTCGTTATTCGCACCCGGAAGTCTTTCTTCAGAAGTAAACCGGGGAAGTATCTGCTGATGGCCACTTTTCTGATTGTTGTTGTGACGATCCTGTTTCCATTCACTCCCCTTGCAGAACTTTTAGGTTTTCAACCGTTGCCATTAACAATCTTCTTTGGTATTGGCATCATTGTCGTACTTTATATCGTTGCGGCGGAAATAACAAAAAGGTTCTTTTACAAAAGAGTGAATTTTTGAATGAAGGGGACGGTGTTCGGATCAGATGTTGTCAAGCAAGAGAGCGTACAGATAACTACATTTCCTCCAATATTTTTAAGAGTTCGGAATAGTCATTAAAATACCTATCGGGTCGAAAATCATTATTGGGCTTGTATTCTGACCTAAAAAGTATAAATTTCATCCCTGCCTTTTTAGCACCAATAAGGTCTTTCGGCGGATTGTCGCCG
>DATIGG010000291.1:0-9399 GCA_035454825.1 Thermodesulfobacteriota bacterium
ATCCTCTCCTTCCTTTGAAGCTCCTCTTCCATGCGAGGGAAGGAGGAGATCCAAAAGCCTCTCCTCCGCCATCTCCTCACCCTTCCGTCCAACTTTACGGGTCTCCTCAGCCTTCACCATATTCACGGCCTGGTCGGTAAGATCCCGGATCATCGACTCGACATCCCTGCCGACATATCCCACCTCGGTGAACTTAGAGGCTTCCACCTTTAAAAATGGGGCCTGAGCCAATCTGGCCAATCTCCGGGCGATCTCTGTTTTGCCAACCCCGGTTGGACCGATCATGATGATATTCTTGGGAACGATCTCATCCCGAAGAGGTTCAGAAACCTGTTGACGCCTCCAGCGATTTCTAAGGGCGATGGCCACAGACCTCTTGGCGTTCTTCTGGCCGACAATGTATTTATCGAGTTCAGAAACAATCTCACGGGGCGTAAAGGATTGCATCACAGCTCCTCCACGATGATCCGGTCATTGGTATAGATGCAAATAGAAGCGGCAATTTTCATCGCTTCTTCGACGATCGCCCTGGCCTCTAAGTCAGAAAATTCAGTCAATGCCTTGGCCGCGGCATGGGCATAAGGTCCTCCGCTGCCGATGGCCGTCACGCCGTCGTCAGGTTCGATCACATCGCCATTGCCTGAGATAATGAGAGAGTGTCCGGCGTCTGCAATAACGAGAAGCGCCTCCAATCTTCGAAGCACCCGGTCGGTCCTCCAGTCTTTTGCCAACTCAACGGCGGCTCTCAGGAGATTGCCGTGGAACTGCTCCAGTTTTTCCTCGAACTTCGCAAAGAGTGTGAAGGCATCAGCCGTTGACCCTGCAAAACCTGCAAGGACCTGATCATGATAGATCTTTCGAACCTTCTTGGCGGTATGCTTCATGACAGTATGTTCAAGGGTGACCTGCCCGTCCCCTGCCATCACCACCTTCCCCTTGTGCCTCACGCATAAGATCGTCGTCCCATGTATTCTTTGCATCATTTGTCCTTGGTCGTTCGTCATGAGATTGTTAGTCTTGGCCTTAGCCTCAACCTTAACCTTCCTTTTCTTTCTTGCGTTTCATATTCTTAAAACTTCTTGGATGAGCCTGATCATAGACTTCCATCAGTTTTCCAACACTGAGGTGGGTATATCTCTGCGTGGTTGAGAGACTGACATGGCCGAGCATCTCCTGAATCTCCCGAAGGTCTGCCCCTGCGTCTAAAAGGTGAGTCGCAAAGGTATGGCGAAGGCTATGGGGGCTGATCTTTCTAAAGATGCCAGAATGTCTTGTGTATTTCTGCACCAACCTTCCCACACTTCGAGCGGTCAGCCTTCCTCCTGTCACGTTAACGAAAAGGGGCGAACTGTCTTCGATAACCCCTCGTCCCTCGATATAAGCTTTCAATGCTTCTATGGCCTTGGCACCCATCGGAACAATCCGTTCCTTCCTTCCCTTCCCCATCACCTTGACAATTCCAAGGCCCAGGTCCATTCGATTCAAGTTCAATCCAACCAATTCACTCACCCGTATTCCGCTGGAGTAGAGAAGTTCAAGGAGGGCACGGTCCCTTAACTCCATCTCCTTTGGTTTCTCCCCTTTCGACGGAGATTCCACCAACCGGAAGGCCTCATCCACAGTGAGGGCCGTGGGAAGGAGCTTCTCAATTTTGGGGGTTGAAACGGGCTTGGCCGGATTTGACGAAAGGATCTGCTCCCTGACGAGATATCTAAAAAAAGAGCGCAACGTGGAGAGTTTCCGCGCAATTGAACTCTTCTTATTTCTCCGATGAAGGAAGCTCAAATACTTCCGGATGACCAACCGGTCAACTTTTTCGGCTATGATCTCTCCCTGAGGCGAAATAGAGGTGCCCGAACTCCTCAGAAAGTCCTCAAATTGCTCCAGATCCCTCAAGTAATTCCGGCAAGTATGAGGAGACGCATTCTTTTCCGCAGAGAGATAACGGATAAACTGATGGATCAACCCTTTATTTTCGGCCCCCGAAGAAACCACTCTTCTCTCTTTCTAATCAGGCATGCGTCACGTAACCCATGAAAATATCATCAAATTTTAACTTTATAACATAATTTTGAAATTTATCAATAAAATTCTCCGGATCATGGTAACCCCTCAGTCACAGGATCGATTGGACCGGCCTTCGAAACCTTGAAATGCGGGTCATTAGGAGAAGGAATGACGGCAGGGTAGAGCTAAAGGGACCGTTTTAGAGGTATCTGGCCCTTAACTCATCGCTCAAATTCACCGTTTCAAGGTTTTTCCGGAGAGACCACCCCGGTCCTCAGGGTAGATCTGCGACCGGAATTAAGGGCTTACGGGTATGTTTTATCTCTCGAAAGTTGAGATTTCCGGGAAAACGATTTTTATCGTTGACATTTCCAGAGAATTTTGTATAAACTTAAATCTATCAATCATTTCAAGAAAAGGAGGAGGTGATCAAAATGGCAGAGCCCAGGGTAGCCAGAGTAACGGAAATTATTGCAAGTTCTCCCAAGGGATTTGATGATGCCGTCAAGGTCGGTTTTGCGAGAGCGACAAAAACCTTGAGAGGCATCACCGGAATGCGTATCGTTGAATTTCGAGTGGCCGTAGAAAATAACAAAATAATTGAATACCGGGTGAGATTGGAAGTCATTTTTGTCCTTGAAACATAAGAATTTTGAATCACTGGCCCTATTTCCAATCAGCGATTCGCAAACTCGATTGGAAATAGGGCCTTCTTATTTTTTTTAAAAACTCGGTTGATTTAACCCGATAGAATTAGAGATGCTTATCCCACCCCCCCCTCTCCCCTGCCGACAGGCAGGCATCGAAGCGGCAGGATAACTCAAATCTTTAGAAATTTCTTCTGATCTCCCTGGCCAGTTCTTCTTGGGTGACGGTAGCTGTTCCCACTTTTCCAACGACGATCCCTGCGGCATGGTTTGCTAACCGGGCGGCATCTCTGACCCTGACCCCGGCTGCCATGGCAAGGGCCATGGTTCCAATGACGGTGTCTCCTGCGCCTGTCACATCATAGACCTCTCTTGCAACGGTAGGAACCAGGTAGGGTTCCTGGTTCGGCTCAAAAAGGGCCATCCCTTCTTCGCCTCGCGTGATGACAAGCACCTCGCACCGCAATCTCTTCAAGAGGGCCTTCCCAACCCTTTTCAACGAAGAGAGGTCCGTGATGGGAACCCCTGCCGCTGCACTCGCTTCCCCTGTGTTCGGTGTGATCACCGTGGCTCCCCGATAAAAGAAAAAATTCTTCAGTTTTGGATCGACCATCACAAATTTCTTCGTTTCACTTGCCCGACGAATGAGAGCCCTTATCAATTCCCGGGTCAACAACCCTTTTCCATAATCGGATAGAATGATGCCATCGCAATCTCTTATGTTCTCGTCAATAAACCTTGAGAGATCCCGAAACGTGGAAGATTTCAAAAAATCCGTCGTCTCGCGGTCGATTCGAACGACCTGCTGTTGATGGGCAATGATCCGGGTCTTCGTTGTGGTCTGCCTGCCTTCTTCAATCACTAACCCGCGAATATCGACCCCTCTCTGCGTCAGTTCCCTGAGAACTCTCTGCCCCCCCTCGTCATCCCCGATGACTCCGCAGAGTGATACATGACCTCCGAGAGAATGAATATTATTCACCACGTTGGCGGCTCCACCCAGAAGAAGCGTCTCTCTCTCGACCAGGACGACAGGAACAGGCGCCTCCGGTGAGATGCGGGAAACTTTCCCCCAGATAAATCGATCCATCATGATATCTCCAACCACGAGTATCTTCGCCTCAGAAAACCTCCCCAATATCGCCTTCAACATGGATGGGTTCGTTCTATTTCTCATCTCCTCATCGCTTCCTTTCTCTCTATGAAATAAACGAGGGTCTTCTCTAACCCTGTCTTGATATCGACTTGAGGGGCATAACTGAGCAATTGTTTCCCCTTCTCGATGTCTCCGGAGGAATGTTTAATATCGCCCGATCGAGGGGCTTCGTAAATAGCAGAAAGCTTTGAGTCAAGGAGGTCCAACAGCATCCTTAATAATTCGTTTAAGGATAGGCTTCTTCCACAAGCGACGTTGATGACTTCGCCGTAGAGATTTTGAGCTGACAGGGCAAGAAGGTTTGCCTGGATGACATTATCAATGTAAACAAAATCCCTGGATTGCTCTCCGTCGCCGAAGACGACCGGAGATCGGTTTTGAAGCAGGGCATCGATAAATCGCGGGATGACCGCCGCATAGGCTGAGTCTGGATTCTGTTTTGGGCCAAAGACGTTAAAATATCTCAAGGAGACCGTTTCAAGGCGGTAGAGTTGTGAAAAAAGGCGACAATACCGTTCACCGATATATTTTCCCAGTGCGTACGGGGAAAGAGGATGGGGGGACATGTCTTCCCTCTTGGGCAAAGTCGGATCGTCTCCGTAAATGGCGCAGGACGAGGCATAGATCAGCCGTTTTACCCCCGCATCCCTGGCAGCAAGAAGGATATTCAGCGTCCCTTGAACATTGACGCGATGGGAAGCCAGGGGGTCCTCTACAGATTGTTGAACCGATGGAAGGGCTGCCTGGTGAAAAACAAATTCCATCCCCTTGATGGCTGATTGACAGACCTGATACTCACCGATATCTCCCTCGATGATCTCAAGGAAAGGGTATCTTGGGTCAAAGACAAGATTCTCTCTTTTCCCAGTTGAAAAGTTATCAAGAACCCGAACCTGATGACCCTTTTTGAGCAGGCTCTCTGTCAGGTTCGACCCAATAAACCCTGCTCCTCCCGTGACTAAGATCTTGGCCATTGTCCCGTTAGACCTCTTCCTTTCTTATCTCACCCTGTGGTGAAGGAACACATTTTTTCAACTCATTCAATTCATACTCCAGATGGGCATAGCGTTGAGCCAGCTCGATATTGCGATTCGTCAATTTTGAAATGACGACAGAGAAATGGAGACTGATAAAGATCAAGAATAAAAAGGCCAACATGAACATCGTGGAAGAAGGAATCACCGCGCCAACCAGGTAGGTAATTCGCTTCAAAAGATCGAACCAGAGCGTTAATACGAGGATCGTGGATGCAGTCAGAAGCCATAACCAGGAGTACTCCTCTCTCAGTTTTCTCCTCCGGACGAGCTCAATGATGAGAAGCAGTAGCCCGATACTGACGATCAGGGCAACCATCTTATTCCGAAGCGGCATGGGTCTCTCCTTTCTTGGTATGATCCTCAGGTAAGGATTACGAATTATACCTGATTACTAAGATTATTTTGAATTACGGAGATTAAATCACTGTAATCTGTTTCCTAATCTTTGTAATCAGACATCCTATTCTTGCCTCTTTATAGAATGTCTTTCTATTGTCTCATTAACGTAACCAGAATGGACAGAAACATCTTAAAGACATAATAGATCGGTTTCCATCCGCTATGCATAGACTTTTTCTCTCTATTTTCATACATTCGGACAGGAACCTCCTGAATTCGAAAACCGGCGCGGTGAAGCATGATGATCAAATCTGCATCCGGGTAGTCCCATGGAAATTTGTCACTCGAAACCCATTCCAGGACCCTGCGATTCATCGCCTGGTAGCCTGAAGTTGGATCAGTAACCTTCTGTTTGATGATGAGGGAAGCAATGGCCCCGAATAGCCACATTCCGCACCGTCGGATCAGGGGAGCCTGATAAGGGAGACCCTCTCGATCGGATCCCTCCGTTTTGAGGAAGCGGGATCCAATGACCAGATCCGTATCTCCTTTTTGAATCGTATCGAGCAACAATTGGATGTACGTCGGATCATGCTGGCCGTCTCCATCCATCTGCACTATTCCTTCATATCCCTTCTTCAAGGCATATTTATAGCCGGTTTGAAGAGCAACTCCGTAGCCCAGATTAAAGGGATGAGAGATCACGCGGGCCCCGGCTTCGATGGCCTGGCTGCAGGTGTCGTCTCTTGAACCATCATCAATCACCACGATTTCCAAGGAAGGATACCTTTCTTTCACCCCCTGAATCACAGAACCAATCCGGGCTCCTTCGGAATAAGCAGGGATGAGCAAAAAAACTCCTTTCCTGGTGTCGCTCATTCGAAGGCTCCCATTCTGTCCAAGACGTCGTCCATCCTTGAAAAAGAGAATGTCTTCAGCAGTCCTTCTAAATGAGAAAGGACTTTCCGTATCCCGTAATAGGTGACACCCCTTGACAAAAAAGGAAGGGGGATTCTGGGCGTGTTTTCGTCGCATTCCCAGGGATGGAGATAGATATAAAAGGGCCCCGTTCGATTCATTCGGTCTAAAGCCCACCGAAAGATGAAAGCAGGAATGGTCCGAAGATAGAAACCTCCGCTCACAGGAAGATCAATCCTTCCGACCCGGGCAATGGCTGCGGGAAACTCCCAGAGGGGACTTTTCGGATCCTCCTTGCATAAATCCTCAAAGGAAATACGATAGGGATAGCGGGGTGCGTTGTCTATCCCGTAGAGGGGATTCCAGAATAGTTTTTCCGGGAAGATACTTGAGTCATAACGATAGCCAAAATCTCTCAAAATAGGAAGGGCCCACTTGGTGTCTGGATTGAGAGAAAAAGTCGGGGCCCTGAATCCTCTGATATTGACATTCCCCAGGATCTCCTTCGTGAGGTTTCTAAAATCCTCCATCTCTTTCTTAAACCCCTCTTCTCCCAGATCCCCTAACATGCGATGGGACATGCCATGACACCCGATCTCATGCCCCTCTTGTTCAATCTGTCGAATAAGAGCGGGAAATCTTGATGCAACTTCTCCCAGGACAAAAAAGGTGGCCTTCACATGATATCGGTTCAAGAGATCGAGGATCGAAGGAATGACCTCAGAGAGCCTTTCTTCAGGAACTCCTGAACCCAGGTGGTCCCGGACCAGTTCCGGGTGATACCAATCCTCCACATCGATGGTCATGGCATTGGTGATCAAAGAACGTGGCCGTGTCCTTGCCTGCACTCCGAAGGACGTTTCGGACCGCAGGCGTGATCCGCGTCGGTTGTTACGCATCTATTTTTCTGGTTTTACCCACGATTTGATGAGCCTTGCCGGATTTCCTGCGACCCAGGTATAATCTGGAACATCCTTGGTCACCACCGACCCTGGCCCGACCAGACTTCCTTCTCCAATCTTGACACCTGGAAGGATGATCGCGCCAATTCCGACAAATGCTCCTCTCCCGATCTTTACTTTCTCGACTTTCTTCCCTCCCACGATCTCTTTGAGTCTTGGGGTTGGATTAAAATGGGCAATGATCTTGACCTCCCGGGTTAACCAGGCATCTTCTCCAACCTCGATCTCTTCGGGGTGAATGGAGTCAATCAGGACATGGTACGCGATGTAGACCTTCCAAATATTTTCGATCTTTACTCCCCGGAGCCGATGGACCAAGGCGGTCAGGAAGGAGGGAAACGGGATGTAGTAGGCCACCATCCCCATCACCCCTTTATAGAGGTGACTGAAAGAGACAATAAGACGATTGGCCTTTTCATATTCCATCTGTCAATCTCCTGAAATGGCTCCGCGGGGTTTCTCCTGAGCCGAGCCAGGGGACTCGCAATGACAGCACATGGCATGTTCACTCATTTAAGACACTCACCATCAAAACATCTTCTTCACCGGTCTTCATTTCAGATAGTTCAGGCTTCTCAGCCGCTCCTTCAATTCTTCCTCTTCCGTATCCGAATAAACCTCTTCCGGTTGGAATCCAAAAGACCCTTCTTCGATATAATGGATCGGGACCTCATCAAAGGCCGGTGCTAAGAATGCTCCGTCTAAGACTTTCCCGTCCATCTCCATGGGAACAGGAAGGTCCAGGAGATAAAGGCAGGAAGGCGCCAGATCAATGATCTTCGCACCTTCTATCTCGGTGCCTCTGCGAATCCGCTTTCCCTTCATCATGAGGAGGCCATCCATGCGATGAGATCCCGATACACCCCAGGAAGGCTCCAGGATTCGGTGTGAGCCAAAGGCATATTCCCCAAAGGCCACAATCTCAAGATTTTTCGGGAGGAAGAGGATATCAGGTGCCTCTTTCAGATGGGGGCCGGAATAGAGTTCCTCCTTTCGATAGATCTCTTCGATAATAAGCTCTCCTGTTTTATCATCGACCAGAGCCTTCAGTTCCGTAATAATCGCCTCTCTCACCTCTTCAAACTCCGTGCCGGCCTGAACAATCCCTGATGGCTCCCTGCCCTTGAGATTAATGTAGATCTGCCCTGCCGTGCTTCCCATGGAGTAGGCCCTTGTCCGGCTCCAATCAACATCTTCAAAGGAGAGAAAGAACGGCTTGAGCAACGATTCACTCTGACCAAAGCGGGCCTTCTTTTTCAGCCTTCCAAGTCCTATTCTGAGGAGGAGATGATAAAAGGTCATGGGAACGATCCCCTGCCGGAAGAGGAGATTCCGGATGGATGGGAAAATCCCCTTCTTAAGCTGAAGGAAGCCGCTCTGCATCAGAAAATTGTTTACATAAAGAAGTTTATGAAGAGGCCCTGCCCCATGATCAGACATCACGATGAGGTTCCATTCCGGACCGATGTAACGTTCCATGACCTGGCCTAAGACACCATCCATTTTTTGGTAGTAACTGGGAATAACCTCTAAGAAATCCTCTTGGGAGGGGTCATGGCGAAAATGGGTTCGATCCGAACAGTGCCAGAGCTCATGTTGGAGTGCATCGGTCCCTTCAAAAATGGCGATGAAGACATCCCAATCCTCCAGCCCGAAAAGATATTCCATCGCCTTCTTCCTCTTCTCTGTCATTTCCTCCAGGTGTTTTAGAAAACGCTCCTCCTTCCCCTTTGAATAGGACTCAGTAATATGGATCCGATAACCCTGCGTCACCCGGTCCAACTCTCTTGCCAGGGATAAAGGAAACGTGTAATCGGTCCTGTTTGAGGGAGTCAACATCCCTGTGACCATCATACCGTTCAACTTTTCCGGGGGATAGGTTACTGGAACGTTGAAGACACAGACCTTCTTTTCGGCATCGCTTGCCCAAGACCAGAAGGGCCGTCCCTCTCTCAATCTCGCATTGATGGGTGAGAGCTGATAGGTTCCTTCTTTACGATGGATGAAATCAAAGATCCCATGTTTTCCCGGATTTTTCCCCGTCATAAAGGAAGACCACGCAGATCCTGTGATGGGAGGAATGGTTGTCCTTAGCCTTCCCATGGCCCCTTCTTCCTTCAATTTCCGGAAGGCAGGAAGTTTTCCAAGGCCGATTAGAGAATCGATGATCTCGGGACTGGCACCGTCTAACCCGAGTATGAAGACTTTTTTAGATGACATCGGTATCTCCGTAGATTCCATATACATTTGAGGAGTCCTGCGATCATCTCTTCACATACGGGGAGAGCTGTTGAGATTCGTAATTTCAAATACAACCATTCTTCGCTCCTTCT
>DATIGG010000292.1:0-6698 GCA_035454825.1 Thermodesulfobacteriota bacterium
AAACTGCTCCATCCCCTTTTCTGTTTAAACGGGATCACTTCATCTACAGAAGGGAATGTTTTCCACAAATCGGCCAAATTGTCACGAACAAGGATGGCTAAATGAGATCGGGGAAAGCACCTCTTTAGCCTCTGAACTGCCGGATAGGTCAGGATGGTATCTCCTACCCAATTCACTGCCCTCACCAGGATTCGGTCAATCTTTTCAGAATCAGCGTTCATCTACTTTTTCGCCTTCGATTGATAATATCTCTTTCGCCCCCTTAAGAACATCGTCGACTGTGACAGCTTCCAAACAATGGAGCTCTTTGCATTCACGGTTCCGACAAGGATTACATCCTACGTCCTTTCTGATTTTCACATGCCTGCCCAAAGGTTCGTTCACCACTGGATCCGTAGGCCCATAGATGGCTACGACCGGAACATCGACCAAGGAAGCAATATGCATCGGTCCAGTATCGCCTCCAATGTACAGGTTGCATCGTCTGAAAATCTCTCCTAATTGGGTTAAAGTTTCCGTCCGGGGAGCTAAAATCGATGCCTCTTCCATCCCCTTCCGAATCCCTTCGACCCAATTGAACTCCCCCGGCCCCCAGGTGAAAACCACCGAAGCTCCAAGCTCACGGATCAGGCGATCCGCTAAGAGGGAATATTGCTGAGGCATCCAACGCTTATAAGCCGTTTTCGAACTGGTCCCGGGATGGATGGCAATCAGCGGTTTTGTGAGAGTGAATGGAATTTCTTTGAAAAATGACGCGATATAGTTTTGATCTTCCTTGGGAATATGAAGCGCGTGATAAGACCCTTTTGCCTCGAGCCCCAAGCCTCTAAGAAGGCCAAGATTCCTCTCAAATCGGCTCAGGCTTTTGCCCGGAAGACCCACCCTGACATTCGAAAAAAGAAAATTTCCTTCTTTGCTCCATTGACGATCGAATCCAATCCTCTTTGGAGCTCCCGAGAGGTAGGATAGGAAACCGCTCTTAAGGATCCCATGAAAATCAAGGACCACGTCGAACTTCTTTTTCCGGAGATTTGCGATGAAACTTCCCATCTCTTTCAGGGTCTTCTGGATTCCTTTGACCGACTTGATCCCCCTCGTCCACCTCCTTCTCGGAAAGAGAATGACCTCGTCAATTCCAGGCTGGCTTTCCAGGAGACTCATACATGGTTCTTCAACGATCCAGGTGATGTGAGAGAAAGGAAAATTTTCCTTCAAGGTTTTAACAGCAGGCAATGTCCGGATAACATCTCCTGCGGCGCTCAACCTTAAGATGAGGAATTTATAAGATTCCATTGTTGAAACCATACCTTATTGCCATCTAATTTTCAATAGCAAAAACAAGAAGATGAATGTAATAGACAACATTGTTTTCCAGCTACTCCCCTTTAGAAGACTAATCCTTACCCCCACCCCCATCCCCTTCCTGACCTCCCCCTTGAAGGGGGAGGAACGAGAGGATTTCCTTCCCTTTCAGGAAGAGGACCGTAGCGATTACCCCTCCCCTTCAGGGGGAGGGTCGGGGTGGGGGTGGGGTATGCCAAAGTCTACAGATTTTCATAGTTCGACGGTGCCGGGCATGGGGTATTAGTTACGGTTTGGAAAGAACATCAATGAATCTTTCGGGAAGGCTTTTGGGCTTGCCATTGGGACCGATGGAAAGGTGTCGCGTTTCTCCCTCAGCCAGAATGTCCTCACTCCCTTTCTTGGTAATCTGATAGGCAAAGGTAATCATCCGTTTGTTGATCCCTTTAAGTCGAGTACGCACAACAAGCACTTCATCATATCTTGCGGGATTGCGATAATGACAATGAGCATCCGTAACAACAAGGATATATCCCAGAGCTTCCAGGTCAGCATAACAGAACCCTTTCCTTCGACAGAGCTCGGCCCGGCCAACTTCGAACCAGATAAAATAGTTTGCATAATAAGCAACTCCCATTTTGTCCGTTTCCGCATACCTCACTCGAACTTCAAAATCGACGGTCTCTTTCGTCATTCAAAGCTCCTGATCAAAGGATTCAACGGCCAATGTTCAATGGTCAATGCGCAATGTTCAATTCCCTTCTTGGTTCATCGGGGTATTGAGTGGGTAGCCTCCCCTTTAACCCCCCTTCCCCCCCCCTTAATTTAAGGGGGGAATAGAGGGGGTTACTCTTAAGAGGAGGAAAGCACCCCACAAAAGTCGGAAAAACCCCTTTTTAATCCCCTATCTCCCCATCCCCTCCCTTAAAATTCAGAGTGCCCTGTAATACTCCGGCCTGAGCAGGGCTGGATCTCTTCTTCTGAGGACCTCGCGGATCCTCTTAAGAGCCTCTTCTTTCTCTTCCGGCATTCGAATCCGAAGAGGAAGATAGTTGGAGGCGTGATTGGAGGCAAAGAAGCAGTTCGTGAAACGGGAGTTCTCGATCATGATTTCCAGTTCTTCGATCAGACCAAAAGGCGTAGGAAGGACCAATTGGCCGGTCTGAATCTCCTTCTCGATGGGAGTCCCGGGAACAATCATGAGGGAAAGGGCACCCACATAGTCTGGATCCATCTCTGATAGGACCTTTGCCGTATCTTCTGCGTGGGCCTTACTTCCCTCTACTCCTCCAAGACCTAAAATCACCGTCACCGAAAGAACAATTCCTGATTCCTTTACTCTTTTTGCAGCCCCAATCATCTGATCAATGGTCGCATTCTTCTTGATCCTCCTTAATATTTCTTTGTTACCTGATTCGAGGCCAAGGTAGATCATCCCGATGCCCGCTTCCTTAAGCGTCTTTAACTCCTCCGGCTCTTTTCGAAGAATATCTTTTGCGTTGGCATAGATCCCAACCCTCTCCAGACCTCTGATCTTCTCTTTTATGTAATTCAGGATCCTGAGAAGCTCCTTCCGCGGAATGATCAAGGCATCCCCGTCTGCAAGAAAGACCCTCTGGATCTTTGCTCCGTGGGAACTGACCTCGTCGATATCCTCCTTGATTTCCTCAAAACGCTTGATTCGGAAGGATTTCCCCTGATAGGCCCCACAAAAGGTGCACCGATTGTAAGAACAACCCACCGTCACCTGAAGGATGAGACTATCCGCTTCGCTGGGGGGCCGAAAAATCATTCCCTCGTACTTCATTTCGATGGCTCCTTCTCTTTGCCCGGGGGATCGAACTGATAGACGATCTCGCCCTCCTTCACCATCCCCAGTTCCTTTCGGGCAATCTCTTCGATATATCGCTTTTCCTTCTGGAGCCGTCTCACCTCCTCTCTGAGCTTTCCATTCTGCTCCTCCGTCTTCCGATTGTCCTCTTTGATTCGGCCCAGTTCCTTCTGGAGGCGTAGAAGATGGAGGATCCCTTTATCTCCAAAGAAGGTCAGGAGTCCCAAAATCAGAAAAAGAGAAAGGACCAGTAGAAGGAGACTTTTTTTTCTCATACCGCCACTGCGTTCCTGCCCTGGCCGAAGGTTCTACGCAAGGGCAGGTGTTTCGAACTTCAAAATTTTCTCTCTATTGAATCTTAAATTGAATGGGAATCGTTCCCCATTGTTCCACCTGAGGTTGATCTTTCGATAATGGGATGAATCGCCACTGTTTCAGATACTGGATGGCTGCTCGCTCAAGCTCCGAATCCCCTTTGACGGAGGGTACCGCCCGATCGACCATTCCATCGGGAAGAACCCAAAAAGTCACCTCAATCTCTGTCTCAACCTTCACCTTGACCTGCGGGATCGGAGGCCTTTCCAAAATTTTCCTGAGAGCAACAGGCCCTTTGATACCCAGGCGAATGTTCTCCTCCAGGGGTTTTTCCTGGGAAACCCTCTCTTTGTGACCCAGGAGTCTTTGAACAGCCTTTTCAGTACCTTTGTCCTTCAAATGTGTAAAATCAGTTGCTTCCTTGATGGATGGGAAAGGAGGATCGACCTCCATGAGATCTTCCTTCTTTCTTGCATACTCTTTGACTTCACGATCCATCTCTTTGAATTCCGGTGTCTCCTTGAGGGCCTTCATCTTCTCCTTCTCCGGAAGATTCCCAAAGCTCCTTGCCCTGGGGTATTCTGGAGCAAGAGCCCTCCAATCGATCCGAAGACTCCCCTCTTCCATCTTCTTGAAGATGACCTCTTCCCGAATGCGCTTCTCGTCCGGAGAAACGTCTTTCCGCTCCAGCCCCAAGATCCGCTTACTTTTCACGGTCAGGGTCTTCAGCCATGGCTGAAACATGGGGGTCAAAAACAGAGCCAAAACAAAGACCCCCAAAACGAGAAGAGAACCGACCAACACCTTCTTCATCAGCGGGAACTTCCTTTTTCAATCTGATCAAGGACCCTGCGAGCCATCTCTTTTCGATCGTCCCTTTTCGTCCTCTCCAACAACTTCTGATAGATTTGCTTGGCCTCAGATAATTTGTTCTCCTCAAGATAGAGCGCTCCTATTTTAAGGAGAGCCTCCTCCATGACCTCAGGGCGATGGGGGTAGAGATAGACTGTTTTGGAAAGCTGAAGGAGTGCGGATTCTCTATTCCCTCCTTCCAAATAAGCTTCTCCCAACTTGAATTGGGCCTGGCTCGCGATCCGGTCATCAGGACTCCGAGCCGCAGCCGAGAGGGCAGAGATGGCTTCTGTGACTCTCTTCTGGAACAGGTAGAGAAGCCCTAACCTCAAATGGGCTTCAAAACGAAGTTCGTCCTGGGGAAACTTTGAGACCAACTCTTTCAAACTCTTCTCAGCCTGTTCGACCCTTCCTAAATTCCGATAAGCTTCCTCCAGGCCAAGATAGGCCTTCTTAACCAACGGATGCTGGGGATGATGTTGAACCACCCATCCATACTTCTCCAGGGCCTTTGAATAATCTTTGAGGAGGAGATAAAGATCTCCCATTTCTACATGACCCTCAATGAAGAAATGGCTCTGGGAGTATTGTCTGAGAAATCTCTCCATCTCCTCCGCTGCTTCGGCCCATCGCCTCTCCTGTCTCAACAGGATCGCGGTCCGAAACTGGGCCTCATCTGTCCCTTCCCGATGGGGACCGAGATGGATGAGTTCTCGATAGGTTTTGATGGCTTTGTCTCTCAGACGATGCTGCTGGTAGTATTCGGCCAATTGCATCAGGACCTGGCTTGCTAACGGATGCTGAGGGTACTGCTTCAGAAAGGCCTCCCCCCGGGCGATAAAGGAATCATATCTCTTGTCCTGATAGAAAGAGAGAACGCTCCCATACTCAGCTTCCGGTGCCTCTTTCGACTTGGGGAATTCCTTCACCAGTTTCGAATAGTTCTCGATGGCTGAGTCATACCGATTCAGATTGTAGTAGGCATCACCCACTTTCAGCAGGGAAGGAGCAGCGAAAGAGCTTTCAGGATACCGCTGGATCAGCCGGAATTCCTCGATCGCTTTTTGAAAATCCTTCTTTCGGAAGTGGGACCAGCCAATCCAATACTGGGATTCATCCCGGTAGGAGCTGAACGGATGGGATTCGAGGAGCCTCCGGAACTGACCGATAGCCTCGTCGAACTGTTCTTCCTTATAGGCGATCCATCCAAGGAGATAGAGAGTCTTTTCCTTATCCCCATTCCCTTGGGGTGAATTTGCCAACCGCACCAAATAGGGTCTGGCCCGCTTGAGATCGTTCTGATTCAAATAACATTCTCCGATCACCAGGAAGAGCGAGGGGGTTGACTGATATCGCGGATAGTCCTCCAGCAGCCTCAGAAAATAGTCATTGGCCTCTTTCCATGTGCCCCTTTGAAAATGGTACCATCCCAGACTGTTTAATCCCTTGGGATAAAAGGTTGGGTCACCCTTCAATCGATCCACATAACCCACGGCTTTCCCATAGTCTTGCTTGAGCAGGGAGGCTTCAGCAGACCAGTAAAGAATCTCATTCTTATCAGGAGGGTCTATAAAATCGGTGAGAAGTCTCCCCCAATACTGAAGGGCAGGCTCATACTCTTTTCGATAAAAGTGGGCAAAACCCAATCGTGAAAAGATCTCGGGTTCAAGTCTTGCTTTCCTCTTTTCATCTAATACACGCTGGTAGGCAGCAATCGCTCCCGAATAATCCTTCTGGTTGAAGAGGCATTCCCCCAGCATGAAATGGACCCATTCGAGAAGGTCGCTCTCTAAAAAGGTCCTTATGAACTGTCGAAACGTCGCAGCACTTTGGGCATATTCCTTCTGGTCAAAATGGTACTGTCCGATGTCGAACAGGCATTGCTCGATCCAAGGGGAGGGAAGAAAGTGAGAAAGGAAATTCTGATAAAGGGTGACGGCCTTCTCCGCCTCTTTGCCTCCCAGATAACTTCTCAGAATTCCCCAGAAAATTGGATCAGAAAACCTTGTTCCAGGGTAGGCCAGGAGAATCTCTTCAAACGTTTTTCGGGCCTCTGAGGATTTCCCGATGGAGACCAAACTCCAGCCCAAAGCATAACGAGCGCTTTCTGAAAGAGGATGTCTTGGAGATCGTTTCCAAAAATCGTCGAAAATCTCAGCAGCCTCTTCAAATTTTTTAAGCCTGAAAAGGCTGACCCCCAACAAATACTCTGCCTCGGGTCTCCATTTTCCTCTCGGATAGTCTTTGATGAGACGCTCCATCTCTCCCTTTGTCTCACTATAACGACCGAGATGATAGAGGCAATATCCTGACCAGAAGACGGAGGACTCAGCGATGGGATGGGTAGGACGATTCTCGGAAACCTGATGGAAAAAACGGCGTCCTTCATTGTAATTCA
>DATIGG010000293.1:0-9580 GCA_035454825.1 Thermodesulfobacteriota bacterium
TATTTTTGCCCTCCTCCTTTTTTGGTACTACATATCACTCCAAACTCCGAACTCTGTACTCCGAACTTGAGTTCACCTCCCTTCTGTAGAGATATGCCATGCAATGGACCGTTCTTCCACGAGCATGATGATGCCAACAACGGAAAGTCCCAACAGGGAGCAGGCGATGATGCTGGCAAAGACACGGGGTGTGTCCATAATATAAATGGCATCGACGATGAGAAATCCTAATCCCTTGTATGCCCCGAAAACCTCACCGACCACCGCACCGATGACTGCCAGTGTCCAGGCCACCTTGAAGCTGGCGAATACCTGGGGGAGTGCGGAAGGGAACTGGAGATACCAGAATTTTTGCCATCGTGAGGCAGAGTAGGAGTCCATCCATTTCATCTCTGTTGCGCCTGCAGAGGTGAGAGCCTTAAACGTGGGGCCCAAAACCGGGAAGAAGACACAGATGATGGCCGTGATGACTTTTGACCACATCCCGCTTCCAAAGATAATTACGATGGGTGCAGCAATAGCGACAATGGGCGTGCTATTGAGAATGACCGCATAAGGATAGAACATCTCTTTGAGAGGACGGAACCAGAGAAAGAGGATTGCCGTCAGAATAGCCAGAATGGAGCCAATGATAAAGCCTGTTCCGGCCTCGAGCAGGGTCATGCTCGTATGAAAAGCAAACAATTCCGATTTGGCAATGATATAAGAGACGATGATGGAGGGTGCGGGGAGAAGAAATTTGGGAATGTTTAAAGCCTTTACCAATATTTCCCACAGGAGCACAATGCCGATGATCGATCCAATAGAGTAACGGTTCATTTTTATAGGGATTAGGGTTTGGGTCAGGGTTTAGAAAACAGGGTTTTGTTCTTCCCTGCACTCTATACCCTAATCCCCAGGCCCTGTTTTTACAGCCGGTCCTGATCCATAAATCTACCCTGGTAGGAGGCTTCTCCTTCGGTGTGTTCCAGGATGATTTGGCAAATTCGAACACCGGGCTTAAGAACGAGAGGAAAGGGAGCTAGGTTCCCTATCTCGAGAACCTGGCGGTTGTTGATTCCAGGTTGCACAAAGCCTGCCGTCATATGAATGACGAGTCCCATTCTGGCGAAACGACTCCTTCCCTCGAGCCAGCCACAGATGGTCGGAGGCAGTTTAATTCTTTCCTGGGTGATTCCTAAAACCGTTTCTCCTGGCATAAGGGTGAAGGAATCGGCAATCTCCAGCCGCTCCGTCAGATCTTCAAGCGTGATCTTGTCTTCTACAACGAGAGCATTTCTTAATTTCTTGAAGACCCTGAACTCGTTACCTAACCGGAGGTCGATGGACCCTGGTCCGACCTGGTCCTCGTCAAAGGGATCGATCTCGATGATCCCTTTGCGGATCTCTTTCAGGATTTCTCCTCTCGTGAGCACACCCATTGTATCCCCCTCACTCAACAATCAAATTCCAATAACCAAATCCCAAGCATCAAACAATTATCAGTATCCAAATTCGAATCACCAAAATCCAGCCAAAATATTTGAGATTTCCTCTTCGATTCTCCTTTCGTTCTAATAAATCATTTAAAGGTCACGTTTGATTATTGATCATTGGAATTTATTTGATTATTGGTGCTTGGAATTTGGCCATTGACGAATGGTACTCCTGGATGGAACAAACAGAGATCCCTTTTTTTAATAGGGATTCAATGCCGTTGACGGCTGCTTGGGCGCCGGAGAGCGTGGTGATGCAGGGGATATTGTGCGTCACCGACTGGCTGCGAATGGCGACCTCGTCCGCCTTTGGCTTTTTCCCGCTCGGGGTATTGATGACGAGGTCAATCTCTTCATTTTTGATCCGATCCACGATATCGGGTCTCCCTTCTCCAACCTTGAATACCGTTTGGACCGGGATCCCATTGTTCGCCAATACTTTTGCCGTCCCTTTTGTAGCTACGATCTCAAATCCCAGATCGAAAAGTTTTTTAGCAATGAAGATCATCGACCGTTTATCCTTATTCATCACACTGATGAAGACCCTTCCTTTCATGGGCATATTCAGACCCGCGGCCATCTGCGATTTGGCAAAGGCTATTCCAAAATCATGGTCGATTCCCATGACTTCTCCCGTCGATTTCATTTCCGGACCCAATACGGTATCCACTCCATAGAAACGGTTGAAGGGAAAGACCGATTCTTTGACCGCAATATGACGGATTTCAACCTCTTTTTCGATGTTCAGGTCTTTTAGTTTTCTGCCAACCATCAGGTTTGCCGCCACTTTTGCCCAGGGAATTCCTGTGGCCTTGCTGATAAAGGGAACGGTCCTGGAAGCCCTTGGGTTCACCTCCAGGATGTAAATGATGTCATTCTTGATCGCATACTGAATATTCATCAGACCCACCACATGAAGTTCCTTAGCCAGGGCATACGTATTTCGCTTCAACTGTTCAATCAACTCGTCACTCAGGGAGTAGGGAGGCGTGACACAGGCGCTGTCTCCCGAATGAATTCCTGCCTCTTCGATATGTTCCATAATGCCGGAGACGACACAGGATTCTCCATCCGAGACCGCATCCACATCGATCTCAATCGCGTCCTCCAGGAATTTATCGATCAGGATGGGATGGTCTGAAGAGGCTTCCACCGCGGTCTGTACGAAGCGATTCAAAGCGTCCTCGTCGTAGAGGATTTCCATCGCCCTTCCCCCGAGGACATAAGAAGGCCTTAAAATGACAGGATAGCCAATCTCATGAGCAATCCGCTGAGCTTCCTCCAGCGAGGTGGCTGTGCCGTTGGGAGGCTGGATAAGGCCCAACTTCTTCAGGAGGACGTGGAACCGTTTTCGATCCTCTGCGCGATCGATATTGTCAGGGCTTGTCCCGATGATCTTTGCCCCAGCCTTTTCGAGAGGGACGGCCAGGTTGAGCGGGGTCTGGCCTCCAAACTGGACGATGACACCGTCCGGTTTTTCAGTCTGAATGATATGGAGCACATCTTCCAGGGTGAGGGGTTCAAAATACAGTTTATCCGAGGTGTCATAGTCCGTAGAAACCGTTTCGGGATTCGAATTTACCATGATTGTTTCAAACCCCAGTTCTTTGAGGGCGAAAGAGGCGTGGACACAACAGTAATCGAATTCAATCCCCTGGCCGATCCGGTTGGGTCCCCCTCCAAGAATCATGATCTTCATCCTATCGGATGAATTCGACTCATCCTCCTTCTCATAAGTGGAGTAATAGTAGGGAGTATAGGCCTCGAATTCGGCCCCGCAGGTATCTACTCCCTTATAGGTGGGAAGAATCGCTTTTTCCCTTCTCATTGTTCGCAGGGTGGCCTCATCCAATCCCAGGAGATGCCCGAGCTGTAAATCGGAGAATCCAAATTCTTTTGCTTTTCTTAAGAGCGATTCCTGAAGCTTCAGCGTGTCCGGTTGCTGGATTCTCCTCCAGAGTTCAAGATCCCTCACCTTTGTTCCATAAGACTGTATCTCTTTTTCAAGCTCGATGATCTCCTGTATGTTGGAGAGGAACCAGGGATCGATCGTTGTCAGTTCATGGATCTCCCCAACGGTCATCCCTGCTTGGAATCCATACCGTATATAAAAGATCCTTTCGGCTGTAGGCGTGGAGAGTTTTCCATGAATTTCCTCGAGGATGTTTCTTCGGAGGGTATCGTTTTCCATCTTTGCAGGGAAGAGGAATTTATCTTTCCCATCGGCTCCAAGGCCATGTCTTCCAATTTCCAGGGAGCGAAGGCCTTTTTGAAGGGCTTCTTTAAAGGTTCGGCCGATGGCCATCGTTTCGCCAACGGATTTCATCGAAATCGTCAGGGTTGGATCCGCTCCAGGAAATTTTTCGAAGGCGAATCTTGGGATCTTCACCACACAGTAGTCAATGGTTGGCTCAAAACAGGCAGGTGTCTTTTTCGTAATATCGTTGGGAATTTCGTCCAAGGTGTAGCCAACAGCCAGCTTCGCAGCAATCTTGGCGATAGGAAACCCTGTTGCCTTCGAGGCAAGGGCTGAAGAACGGGAGACCCTCGGGTTCATCTCGATGATGACCATCCGACCATCCTCGGGCCGGATTGCAAACTGGATATTGGAGCCTCCGGTCTCCACACCGATCTCCCGAATCGCCCGGATGGCCGCATCTCTCATCCTCTGGTACTCTTTATCCGTCAGCGTTTGGGCCGGAGCAACGGTGATGCTGTCTCCTGTATGGATTCCCATGGGATCAAAATTCTCGATGGAACAGATGATGACGACATTGTCCTTGAGATCCCTCATCACTTCCAGCTCAAACTCTTTCCAGCCAAGCACCGACTCCTCGATCAACACTTCATTGATCATACTCGACTCAAGGCCACGAGCAGCGACTTCTCTAAACTCTTTGATATTGTAAGCTACCCCGCCGCCTGTTCCTCCAAGGGTGAAGCTGGGCCTGATAATCAGAGGAAAACCAATCTCTTTAGCGACTTCCAAGGCGTCTTCAAGGGAGTAAGCAAGCCCGCTTCTCGGGAGGTCGAGGCCGACCCTCTTCATCGATTCTTTGAAGAGGTTTCGATCTTCTCCTTTCTTGATCGCCTCGTATTTGGCGCCGATCATTTGGACCCCGTACTTTTTAAGAATCCCGTACTCATGGAGCGCAACCGAGACATTGAGGCCGGTCTGGCCACCCAGCGTGGGGAGGAGGGCATCGGGTCGATCCCGAGCGATGATCTTTTCGAGGATTTCAGGAGTGATTGGTTCAATATAAGTCCGGTCTGCCATGTCAGGATCTGTCATGATGGTGGCGGGGTTGGAGTTGACCAGAACCACCTCAAACCCTTCTTCCCTCAGGGCCTTGCACGCCTGGGTACCCGAGTAGTCAAATTCACAGGCCTGGCTGATGATGATGGGTCCTGAGCCGATGATCATAATTCTCTTGATATCCGTTCTTCTGGGCATATCGAAAATCCGTCAAAAAGATACCAGTTCACCGCAGAGTCGCAGAGGTCGCTGAGGAAGTGTGACTTTTTGCCCGTCGGGAGACGACGACGGGCAAAAGGAGCCCTTCTTCAAAAGCAGTGGACATGAGGTCTTTTCGGTTGCCGGCGTCTCCCGGCAAACGAAAAGAAAGTAATCTCTCTGCGTTCTCGGCGTCTCAGCGGTGAGGAGAAGCGATCGTGACATTACCGGTAGTCCTCCATCATCTTTATAAACTCACCAAAGAGATTCTGGGAATCGTGGGGCCCTGGGGAGGCCTCGGGATGATATTGAACCGAAAAGACAGGCAACGTTTTATGCCTCATCCCTTCACACGTCTGATCATTCAGATTAATCTGGGTCAGTTCGATCACTTCCGGATTGAGTGAGCTTGGGTCGACACAGAATCCATGGTTCTGAGAGGTGATCATCACCCTTCCGGTCCTAAGGTCCTTGACCGGCTGGTTGGCCCCCCGGTGGCCAAACTTGAGCTTAAACGTCCTTCCACCCAGGGCTAATCCCAAAAGCTGGTGCCCCAGGCAGATACCAAAGATGGGTTTTTTGCCGAGGAGTTGCCGAACCGCTTCAATGGCGTATGGGACTCCTTCCGGATCTCCGGGCCCATTGGACAAAAGGATTCCGTCAGGGCAATGAGAAAGGACGACCTCTGCTGTGGAGGTTGCAGGAAGAACGATGACTTCACAGTTCGTCTCCCGGAGGGAGCGAAGGATATTATATTTAACACCGAAATCGAGCACCACAACCCTGGGCCTAAAGTCAGGAGTCGATGGTTGAAAATAGGTGTCGGAAAGCGAATTGTATTTTTCTGTCCATTCAAAAGGTTTTTGGCAGGAAACCTCCTTGACCAGATCGCGGCCAATGAGTCCTGGAGAGGTTTTCGCCCTATCAATCAGACGACTCCTGTTTAAATCCTCTGTCGAAAGGATGGCCTTCATCGCACCGATGGAGCGGATATGCCTGGTGAGAGCCCTCGTATCCATCTCCTCAACCCCCATGATGCCCTGGGAGATCAGATAATCGGATAACGTCCTGCCTCCCCTCCAGTTGCTAAAGACCGAACTGTTTTCTTTCACAATGAACCCTTCGACTTTGGGTGTAGTGGATTCAATATCCTCTTCATTAATTCCGTAATTGCCGATGAGCGGATAGGTCATGACCACGATCTGGCCTTTGTAGGAAGGATCAGTGAGGATTTCCTGGTAGCCGGACATGCTTGTGTTGAAGACGATCTCCCCCGCCTTTTCTCCAGGAGACCCAAAGGATACACCTTCGAAGACCGTTCCATCTTCAAGGGCGAGCATCGCTTTCTGAGATTGTTTCATTTGAACTCCCCATAAAAAAAGACCCCCGATCCCGATTCACCGGGACCGAGGGTCCTCCGTTCAAGTTTAGATTCCTTTATCATAAGGTTTCTTTATCTGATTTTGCTTTTTGTATCATACCCGTCTTTATTTGTCAAGATTTTTGGCGATTTCGATTCGATTTTCGCCCTTCTATTCCCCCCTAACGCCCCCTTTCCCCCTCTTAAACTAAGAGGGGGCGAGGGGGAGTTAAGGGGGATGAGGGGGGGTAAGGGGAGGTTACCCAGTCAATACCCGGATGAACCTTAATTATTTGCCTTCCCTGTTTACCTTTGATAGAATTAGTTTGACCTACTAAATTTAATCAAGGAGGTAAGCAGAAATGGAAAAGGGCGAAATGATCATCACAACAGCAAAAGAAATTTTTATGAAATTGTATCCTTCTCCCATAGCAATATCACCCGAATATCTTGATAAAAACCTCTTGCTATTGGACAAGATGTTCAAGGCCATCACTCAAACCGTCACCGAAGCATGGAACGTTGCCGAAGGCAAATAATTACTCCCTACCCCCTCTTTGCCTGTTCAAGACAAGGGTCCCTGTGGAGTTTGTCGTTGGAAAGCTGGCAGGAGGCATGACGGTCGAGGAGGTGAGGAATGAATACGATCTTAAGAGGGAAGACATTCTGAATGCCCTTTCTTATGCAGCCAAGGACAGCTACCGCAAGACTCTGAACGAATACAAATCTCGAAAGCCGGAAAAGGTTATTCAACTCCTGAGAAAGGACTAAACTGAAAACCTCTCGGAGGGGTGGTAAGAAGAGGGAGCGTACAAGTACTTTATAAGGGTCTCGAAATTGATTAAGATATTCTCATCGTCATTAATCAAGGCAGACGACGTTATTGCAGGCCTGTATAAAGTATGGGTAAACTGCAGCCCGAATCCTACAAGAAAACACTGGATTCCCCCGTATCAAGTACGGGGCAGCCTTAATCAAGCCCGGAATGATAGAATGACAGACTGCAAAAAAGAAAACGGACCACATGGCTCAGGCATTCACATAGACCCTTGATTCGGAGGGCCTGGCCATCAGCTTTTCCATCTTGTTATGGATCTTTTTCCTTTCCGGATGCTTCTCCCAGTTGACCCAATCCTCGACGCTCTGCCATGTTGAGATCACAATATAATTATTCGGATCATCCATTGCCCGGAGCGTCTCCCCCGAGACATATCCCTTCGAGGAGATCGCCTTGCCCCTCAACTCCCTGATCAATTTCGCAAACTCCGACTCTTTCCCCTTCTTCACCTTCCGATCGATGATGATTTTCACGGCCATGGTTCCCTACCTCCTGACTTTTTTCTACTATCCTACCAAGGCCAACATAGGATTTCAAGCAGAAATAATTCACAAGTGTAATTTCTCAGTCTCCGCGCGTTTCGATGGGTGTGGTCTCGCCTCCGAAACCTTGCAGAGGAATCATTAGTGGTATCCCTCCAGGCCGCCCATCGGGACGAGCCAAAGGAACTGTTCAGGGGTGAGGGGCTCCACTTTTCCATCGATCCGGATGGTCAGGTGACTGTTTTCTTTGTCAATGCCGAGGCCAAAGATCTTCTCCAGTTGTAAGAGCCTGGTTACAAGGCCTTCCCAGTTTTTGTCGTCAATGGGTTTTATCGCACAACCCTTATACTGGGCTTCTTCGAGTTTACGGTTGGGATCATAAAAGATGACTTCTCCTGCAGAGGCACCGGCCAGAATTTTTGCGCCTCCGTATGGGGTTGGCCTCCGGTGCAGGATGCCGTCATGATCCCGGAAGAGACCGAGCATCATCACCGTTCCACCCATCAGGGCCTGACAGAGATGTTCATATGCCGTTCCCACCACATTGACCTGCAACCCAGGGCCCCGGGGATCACTGACCGCACAGACCCATCCCCGATCAACGACATTTCCGAGGATGTTGAAGGTCCCTCCTTTTGATGAATATCCTGTCACTTTCCCGGCATCACCATGAATTTCCAATATTCCGGAGTGCATGACCATTCCAGTGAAGTTCTGGGCATGATTATGAACCCGGACCAAGGTGCCCATGTTGAAGGCTCCGCAGTATTCCCCCGGACTTCCATAAACGTCGACGCTCGTATCAAAGGTAGAACCGGAACCCATTCCCATTCCGATGCCACGCTGTCCTCCTGCCCTGTAAACGATAAATTTTCGCCATCCCATCCGATGGGCATGATCGAGGAAGCAGCTCAACACCCTTTTGGGGTCGATTCCTTCTGGCCGAAATCCCCGGGCATCCACCACGAGGACCTCTTCCTTATTCTCGGGCTGTTCCAATTTTTCCGCCTGGGCCAGGGTGATGCGATTTGCCCCATTTCCGTTTTTTGAAGAGGTCTCCAGTCGGTCCAGGGTCAAATTGATGCGATCCCGGAGGAGGTGAAAGAGGGCCCCTCGATCCTTTCCTCCTGTATTCCATCCGGGCAGATAGTCATAGATGCGAGAGAGTTTCTCGACCGCCTCAAGACCTGGGAGGTTTTCAGATAATTTATCCAATGCCTTCTTGAATTCTCCAAAGCCCCAGCGAGGCAGTCGATCCTTGAAAAAGATTGAAGGGTCAGATTTCAAATCCAAATCGATATTGCCGGGAAGCGAGCTCTCACAGCCCTCTTCAGGAAAAGCTCCGCAGGGGATCGGAATCGGTTTACCGAACTTGTCCACGACCTCATGCTTCGTGATCTTTCCCTGTTCGTCATAAAATACCCGGCTGATCATGCCCGTGTTGACCGTAAAGATCAGCGGGGGAAAGGTGCTCTTCATGATCCCGAGGCGGTAGAGCTCTTCCATTCCTGCATCGCTTCCCTGCTTTTCAGAGCAGATGATACTGACGAAATTCTTTCCATCATCATAAAGCATTGCCACATTAGGCCGGAGCAAAGATGGATCGATAATATCCAATCGTTCGATTACTCTGCTGTAAGGATCGATACGGCCGCAAAGGTACTGGTAGGGACCGTCCGGCGCGCTCTCCAGTTCGACTTGCTGGACACGCTCGAAACGCTCCTTCACCTCGGACGGTAACTGCGTCAAATTGAATCCTGTTGTGGGTGAAAAGGACTCCACGAGCGCATCAAAAGGATAATGCAGATACTGGCTCACCAGATGAAGCTTCAGGGAAGCCACAGCAGTATCGGTCTGAGCCAGGGGTTTCAGATTGAACTGAGAGACCCGGTTCAACATGGTGCGATAATTGGTTGTCTCTCCATTATGGGTCAGGGCAGTGTGGAGCTCGGCAAAGGGATGGGCATTCAT
>DATIGG010000294.1:0-22647 GCA_035454825.1 Thermodesulfobacteriota bacterium
TCTCCGCCATTAAGACCTTTGTTCAGCTTCTTCCCAAGAAATCTCAAAGTCCAACCTTCATGGAAAAATTTAAAATCACCGTTCCCCGGGAGATTGACCGGATCAATCAACTGGTCGAGGACCTTCTCGAATTGACGCGAAGTCGGAAAAGGCCCTGGACTCTTCTCGATGTCAATCCCCTTATTCTTCAGGTTATCGAGCTCCATGGAGAAGAGTTGAAAAAGAAGAAGATTGAATTTCAAAACCAGCTCCATCAAATCCATCCTTCGCTTCAAGGCGATCCAGATTCCCTCTATCGGGCCTTTTCAAATATTGTCATCAACTCGATCCAGGCCATGCCGAATGGCGGCGCCCTTACGGTTATTTCGGAAAAGGATCTGGCCTCGGCTATGGTCAAAATCACCTTTCAAGACACTGGGATCGGAATGGATGAGAAGACGGCAAAAAATCTCTTCAACCCTTTCTTCACCACCAAAGACAAGGGAGTGGGCCTTGGGATGGCCCTCACCCATAAGATCATTGAAGACCATCGGGGAACCATTGAAGTGATGAGTGAGCAGGGAAAAGGGAGTACTTTCATATTGAGGCTACCTGTTACAAACATGTAAGGTTGCCTATAAAAATAGGCAGTCAAGATTGTTCCCTTTGCTTTTCTCTAATTTTATCCAGCGATAACCATCTGAAATCAAATGTCTTTTATTTTTGTCCGAATTTATAGCCTTTGGCATTTTATTTGCTTAGTGAACGGATAGAAAACCAATTCACCCTCTCCATCGCAAGGCTCAGTCTGTTTGTTCTCTATTCTATCTGAGAGGTGAAATGGAGAAAGGGAGGAAATTTGCTTCGGAGGTGAAACATGGGAAATCTCTTGAAACGCATATTAGTTGTGGATGACGACCAGGCTATTCTCGACTCTTTTGAAGTTCTCTTGGGGGAACAGTATCATCTCTTCAAAGCAGAGAACGGTTTTGAGGCGCTCCATATTCTGGAAAACGATCTCCCCCAGTTGATGTTTCTCGATATCAAGATGCCAGGCTTCAACGGGATGGATGTTTTGAAGAAATTGAAAAAGGATCAGAAAACGGTCGATGTCGTCGTTATCACAGCAGGCAGTCAGGAAGGGGTCGAAGAAGAGGCTAGATCTTTAGGAGTGATCGACTATCTGAAAAAGCCCCTCGACATCTTTGAAATCGAAAGGATCACCTCTCAGTGCCTAAATTGATAAAGATCTCGGATGATCCAATTCTGTTGGGCCTGCCTCATCTCACTTTTTTTGATGCGGACGTACCCGTCAACAAGAACTATGCTGATAACGCATAAATCTCTTCGCTCAAGAAGACTTCAAGAATATGAGGATCAAATTGTTTTCCCTTTCCCTTCTCCATTTCCAAAAGAGCTTCCTTGAAAGATGCGGCTTTACGATAAGGCCTGGTGCTTGTCATCGCATCGAAAGCATCTAGAACAGCAATAATCCTCGCCTCGAGAGGGATGGCTTCACCCACCAACCCATCTGGATATCCACTTCCATCGAAATGCTCATGGTGATGGCGAATGACTGGAATCTTGTCCTCAAAAAGATCAATCCCCTCGACCATCTTCACGCCAATCACCGGATGCTCCTGTATGGATTGAAACTCTTCCGGTGTCAGAGCATCGGGTTTCTGAAGCAATTCGTCCCTGATACCAATCTTTCCAATGTCATAAACAAATGCCCCACATTCCAAATTCTTTAGCCTCTCCCCAGTAAATCCTAGTAAAATTGCAATTTGCAAACTCATTCGTCTCACCCGATCAGAGTGTCCTCGGTTAAAGGGGTCTCTTACCTCTATCACCCTTGCTAAAACTTTGCCCGAATCCAAATGAGACTTATTTAAGACCTGCAAAGCTTTTTGAAGCTTTGCCGTACTCTCCTCTACTAACTTCTCTAAATTTCGTCGGTATGTTTCGACCTCCTCCTCTAGCCTCTTTTTCTCCAAAGCCTTCCTGACAATGAAGGCGACCAAATCCAGATTTACTGGCTTTATGATGAAATCGTAAGCCCCGAGACGCATCGCCTCCAAAGCCGTCTCAAGCTCCGGATAACCAGTAATCATGATTACAGGCGTGCCCGGAGTTACGCCCTTCATCGTCTTCAAAAGCTCCAAACCATCCATTTTCGGCATGATAAGGTCTAAAATAATAAGGGAATAGTCATTCTTATAAAAAGAGTCGAGAGCTTCCCTCGCATTGTTCGTAGTCTCACATGAATATCCTTCTCTATCGAGGCTTCGAGCCAAAAGGCTAGTGATCATTTCTTCATCATCAACAATGAGTATCCGATCTTTCAAGGTTTATCCTCCTTGTCTTTAGTGTTCGGAATAATCATGGGGATGCGGATTGATGATCGCCATCGTAGACCATGACGTAACACCCCCTATAGGGTTAAATGCAATTTTCTTACCAATTCTATAATTCAGATGATATCCGTAACTATTTAATAAGACTGGATTATTCCACCTTATTAAATTCATCATATTTAAGAGTATTGCTTACTGTTTGGGCACTTGCCTATTATAATGGGCAGCACAGAAGACTTGAAGTGATTTGCCTTCTTGCTCACGGGGATCCGTTCGGGAGCAAACTCAAAGAGGCTAAAGAGGGTTTTTTGAGGATAAAGAAATTCTTAAATCTACTGTAGAGGACCTTCAGTGTTATGTCAGCCCGAAGGCCTGTAGGTATACTCGACCCTCCTTTGGCGTCGCAGGGTAAGGACATGGGATATTGGTCATTGATTCTTACAGGTCTCCTTCTCTCATGACTTTTAAAACATAGATTTCTGCCTCGGGAGGAAGGGTATCCTTGCTGACCGTAAAACTGTTTGTATTCAGGGTACGGGCCCGGTAGGGACCCTCGACAAACCTCTCCAGATGCCCCATGTTATACCAGAAGTGCATGGGCACAACGATCTTTGGCTTCAACTGTTCGATGATCTGTTTTCCCCCCTCCGGCCCAATGGTATAGACACCCCCGATCGTCTGGAGAAGGATATCCACGTGGCCGATGAGCTGGAGTTGATCCTCATTGAAGGGTTCGCTGATATCACCGGAATGGAGAATGCAAAGGCCATCCATTTCAAAAACAAAGGCAGAGCCTTTAAGACTCATGTTATAACCAGGGACACCTCTCTGATGAACGGGCACATTGTAGATCAGGACATCGCGAAAGGTGTAATTGATCTGGTTCCATTCATCTGTTCCCTCCTTAAGACCTCTGAGGACAATGGGATTTCCTTTCGCCAGGCCCACATTATTATGATTTCCATGCTCCCTTCCCACGGTCACGACATGAGGCCATACCTCCGGCATGGGAAAACCCATTGGGCCGAAGGGATCGGTGATGATCTTCGTTCCTCCGCTCGAGGTGATCTGGAAAAAGGAATGACCGAACCATCTAATTTCGATAAACCCTGAGGACGCAGCCGGTTTTAAAACATAACCTCCATCAACGATGTTAGGGTTGCGGCAGGCTGCCTGAACCTGACCCACCAACAGGTAAGAAATGATAAGGATGAGTGCATACGCAATCCTTTTCATTTGACACCTCCCATTTGGAGCTTAAAAATCCGAAATTCGAATATCGAAATCCGAAATAAATCTAAAATTCAAATTATCAAATGTTCAAAACAAAACCGTTTCGAACTTGGGACATTTGAATTTGTTGCGAATTTCGGATTTCATGTTTCGGATTTACACCTTTTAAACCATTCCCCATTTTCTTCGAAGATACCATTCTGTTCCAAGAAGAAACAAGATAAAAACCAGTATATAAGCCGTGCCCCACAGGGGAACATGCCTTTCTTCGATGATTCGGCTTTGACTTTTTGCATCTTTTGCTTCGATCTCTTTTAGCAGATCGTCAGCCTTTAGAAGAATCTTCCCTCCGGTCGACGCTGCAATTCTCTTCAATTTATCATGGTCTGGAGACGCGTCCAGATCTCCGAGAGGCCCGGGCACAATGATCGATTCCTCGGCGAAGCCAACCGGGGTCTCGACTTTCACCCGATAGGTCCCCTCTTTCTCGGGCAAAAAAGACCCGATATATTCACCTGGCTGCCCTGAACTTTTCAGTTGGGACCCGATTTTAACTCCGTCAGGATTATAGACTGAAAGTGAGACCGGACTCCTGTGATCCGGAGAAGCTCCTTCCTCCCTTACCTTGATCTTCACTTCCAATTCCTGTCCTGGAGAGGGTGTATTCTCTGTGATTTCGATCTGGACCGGATCAAGGCTTGGATCTTTGGTGAGCCAGCGAACCATTCTTTCCGTCAGCCGGAGGTAGGCCCAATTGCCTTTCCCTTGACCGACCATCCCCATATACCATTTCCAGGAATAGTCTGTTCCAAGTACTAAGACCCTGCCCTTTCTATAATCGCCCACCGCAAGGATGGGCCTTGAGGTCCCATCCGCGCTCTCCAGTAAAACATTTTTATAACTTCTGGGCTCCAGTAAATTGATTCCATCCAAGGCTGGCATCTCTTTCCACAAGCTGAGATTTTCAGCCTCACTTTGTGATAACCGGGTGATTGGATGGGTCAGTCCTGCCCGACTCAATTTCACCTCGTTAGGGGAATCCCGGCGATAGAGGTCTCTGCCTGCCACCCGGACGGGAAGAACTTCTTCTAATACCGTCCCCGCATACCTCCCTCCGTCCAGGAGAGTCGGTCCTCCGATCATGGCAAATCCCCCTCCCCCTTTCACAAATTCCCTGATGCTGCTCAGGTAATGAGGGGAGATGTATAGGTGGGAAGGTAAATTATCAAAGATAAGAAGATCGAAGTTGCTCAGTTCCTTTGTGAAAAGGGTTTCCACGGGAAAAGGGATTAAACTCTGTTCTTGAAGGGGGACATTCAGGATATCCGTGGGTGTCCTCAGGATGACAAAGGAGAGCAAATCGATGGAGGGATCATTCTTAAGGGCTGCCCTCATGTAGCGGTAGTTTATACTCGGGTTACCAGAGATCATGAGGACCCGGATCTTGTCCCTGACCACGTTCATGGAGAAACTGGCAGTGTTATTGGCGACAAGACTCTCTCCGGCCTGGGTTGGAACGAAAATCTGAAACGTATGCTGCCCCACCTTCTCCGGTGTGAAGAAAAGAGAGAGGGTCGTCTCAGCAGGGCTTTCAGAGAGGTGAGCATTTTTAGCTGTAAGGACTTTATTTCCTTCTTTCAGGACGACAGGAAGTGTCAATCCTTTGTAACCGTAACTTTTGATCGCAATATCAATCGAAACCTCCCTGCCTCTGAAGGCAATGGAAGAAGCTTTTACAGACTTGAGGAGGATATCCTTATACCCTCTGGGCTCACCCACAGGAAGAACGAAGAGCGGGAGATCTGCCGCAGGGCCTTCATCCCATTTCAGGTTCCCATCACTTAAAAGGATCGCAAATGCATTTTTGCCCCTGAGCCTCCCGAGAGCATCGTTCAGATCACCCCTCCTTCCCTGGGCTTTCAGGCCTGCCACTTCTTTTGCATCGATGGGCCTAAGGGATTCACCGAGGGAATAAAGCCTGACATCAAATCTCTTCGCCAGAGTGTTTAACGGAAACCCGGGCTCTTGAAGCAAAAAGGCCTTGGCTTCGTCGAGCCTGTTTTTCCCGGCTGATTCAGCCTCGTTCATGCTTTGAGAGATATCAATAAGAATCGCGAAAGACCCGGAAGCCTTACGTTCCTTTCTCTCGATGAGAGAGGGATTGAAGGCAAAGGAGATGAGAAGCAAAAGGACACAGAGTCGAAGGATGGAAACCCCAAGGGCCCGTTGACGACCCAACCTCTTCCGGATAAGCCCGTATTGGAGGATGACAGCAGCCAATCCCACGAAAAGAAGGAGAAGGATCAACCAAGATGGAAATACAGGTGATAAAATGACTTGGCTCAAGTTCATAAATTTTGGCGTTTCTTGATAAAGGGATGATGGACCAGATCCTTTTTATAGTCAGACGTGAGAGAGTAGACGATGATATTGATTCCGAGCTTGAAGGCAGAAGCCCTCTGAGCCTCACCCCCTGGCACACATTCATTCACCCACTTCCCGAATTTATCTCTTGCCCAGGCCCCTGACAGGTCGTTCTGAGAGTAAATGACAGGTGTCCAGTTATCGATGACAATGCCTTCCAGGAAAGGACTCACTCGCTGCCTCCCTCCAATGCTTCTGATCAGATAGAAACTCTGATAGACGGAGTGATCCGCGGGAAGTCTTTTCAGTTCCTGCCTGGGGAAAACCTGTTTCATCTCATCACGGAAGACCCGGTCGAATCCGAATCCTCTGGCTCCCATGGTATCCTCGGCAAGGAGGAACCCGCCAAAAGTAAGAAACCGTCTCAAGATCTCCCGTTCTTGCGGAGTGAAGGGATCAAACTCATACTTTCCCGTCATATAAAGGAAAGGACAGAAGAAGAGTTCGGGATCGGAGAGGGTTGTGACTCGTCTCTCCTTCGTACCATCAATACTGGTTCGCAGTTCCATCTCTTCAATGATCGCTTCCACAAATTGGGGATTGGGATCCCACTCCCCGCCCCGGTATTTGACTTGTGCAAAGAAGAAATGGGGGAAGGAAGCGCCATGAAGAATTTTGGCTCCATGGGTCAGTAATCCTGCAGTTGCCCCTAATGCCACAGATAGAAATTGCCTTCTCGAAATCATGTCAGTCTTTTTACACCTCAGCCTAACCGCCTCCCACCAGATATCGTGTCGTAAGTCCGTTCATGGTTCGACAGGCTCACCACGAACGGACATAAATCTCCTGAATCTCAATCCCTTAGCCGTTCGTCCTGAGCTTGTCGAAGGGCGGACGGCAGATTACGACACAGTCTCTCAAACCGGCCACACTCTACCCCATCCCCACCCCCACCCTCCCCTTGAAGGGGAGGGAATATTTGAATTAGCGCCTATCCCCATCGGGGGAGAGGGAACTGGATTTTGGGATTCCATTGGCCACTCCCATTTCGACAGCCAGGACGACCAGAAGGAACCCAAGGACAAAGGGCCAAAGTTCTTTCTTTCCCGTGCGCATTTTGGCCAGTGTCCCCTCTTGATATTCCACCACCTTCACATCGATCGTCCCAAACTTCTTCTTTATCTCTTCCGGGGTAACTTTGCTCAGGTCCGATTCCTCAAGAGGTGGATTCACACCGCGTCTGACCTCCCCTGACGGGAGAGAAAATTGATAAATCCCTGGTCCTTTCTCCGGGCCATTCATTTGGATGGGCCGGATCTTCTCCTCGAAGGATTCACCGATTCGAATCCCTTTGGAAAAGGATTTTCTACCAAGACCCACTGCCTCCTTAAGAAGCCCCTGGATCAAGGGCAGGTAGGCGGCCTTCAGGGGAAGATCGTTCCAGTCGAGATCAGCGGTGGAAGTAAATAGAAAGAGCTTTTCTTTGCCAAGGTCTGCTTCTGAAAGGAGGGGATCCCTGTTGTTAAGGATCAAAAGATTTTTTTTACTTCCATCCGTTCTGAAGTATCGATAAAAGGAGGCCTTTCTGAGGCTCTCCCCTGTAGGCCCGGAAAATGGCTTTAAGCTGTCATGGTTCATATCGATCTGGGCAATGGTTTCTGGTTTTGAGGTCCCCAGATCCCTGACTTCTCGGATCCTCCATGGAAAGAGCGGGATGCCGTTATAATCTTCGGGGACCACCCGATCTCCAAGAAAGATAAAAACGGGCTTACTCGACTCCAGGACAGAGGTCAGTTTCGACGCCTGAGGTCTGGCTACGTTCAGCAAAAAGACGGTATCATAAGGTCGCAAGTCATGGCCACTGAATTCACCTTCCGTGATGACGCGGATTGAAAAGGGAGAGGCTTCTCCTCCAGGATGAAGCGCGCTGACAAGATAGTAGCTCTCACCGGCCCTGAGGGAAGTCCTCGGATCTCCATCGACCACAAGGACCTTGATCTTATCCCTGACCTTAACAGAGAAATAGAAAACATCATCAGAAACGAGGCGGTCGCCGGATAACCTGGCTTCCCCGTTCACCCAACCCGGCCTATCGAAAGAGAGTTCAAAAGAGACTTTTCCTTCCTCGCCGGGCTTCAAGGTAATCGATTTTTGATCTCTTTTGACTCCGGAAAGATAAAGCTGCACGAGGGGTGAGCCGGATTGATCAGAAAGATTCGATACGGTTGCCTCAAGACGTAAAGGAACTCCAACAATCGGCTCCCCTTCTACAAACGTCGCCTCTTTGATGGAACTGTTGGAATCCCGGGTTGCTCGCCCTATCCTGACGAAAGTGATTGATGTCTCACCCGAGAAGGTCTTCATTCTGCTGAGATTAAATCCTTCCCAGTCTCCTTTTGTCATATCGCTCAGGATCAGGATCTCCGCGGGTGTTTTCAATTCTTTCAACTTATGGTAGGCCCGATCCAGAGAGGCTGCAGGATCACCCCGGCCATAGGTGAGAGGAATATGATTTAGTTCCTGAAGGGCTTCTTTCGGTGAGACCCATCTCATCTCTTCTTCTTGAAAAGAGTGACCCTCAATGGAAGAAGTCGGAATGAGAAGGACTTTCCCCTTAAAGGATTCCACCAGCTCCTTGGCTACCCTTTTGGCAAGTCCAAAACGTTCTCCTTCGTCCCCCCGGTATCCCATGCTGAGAGAATTATCGAGGATAAGAATATTTGCTGCTCCACGTCCTTTCGTCAGAAGCCCTGGACTCGTCAGAACAGGACGGGCCATCAGAAAGACCAGGCTCAGCACTGTCAATACCCTCAGAGCCAAGAGGAAGAGGTGTTTGAGACGCTGCGGCCTTGCCATCACCTGTTGGGATTGAAGGAGCAGACGGACCGCAGAGAACTTTCTTGGGACGGCATTCCTCTTAGTTAATCGGTGAATGAGAACAGGAATGATTCCGGCCGCGAGACCAAAGAGAAAAAAAGGGTTGAGAAATGTTAAGTTCATAGAGAATCCGAATTTCGGAACCACCCTTCGACTCGCTCAGGGTGAACGGTTGATATTCGCCCCACTCTCACCCTCCCCAAAGATGTGAAAAAATCAATTCGGGTCCCTTTCACGTCATTCCGGCGAAAGCCGGAATCCAGTATTTTCAAAGCATTACGAACTAACTGGACCCCGGTTTTCACCCCGCTAAAAGCGGGGCTTAAATACAATTTTTTCACACCGCCTACCCACCTCGAGAGCGAGGGTGGGGGGATCTCATAGGTCATGAATGGCCAATTGGCCATGGCCAATTTATTCTCATTTGGGGTGCCTGAACTTCTCCCGCCAGGTTAGATACCGGGTCAGCGCTCGATCAAGACCCGCTGAGGTGTCAAACAGAGAATAATCGATCAGCTCAGAGGCGCAGGATTTCCGATAATTCTCGATCAGGGAATGAATGGTTTTGAGATAGGCTGACCGGATCGCATAGGGATCGGTTAATAGCTTCAGATCCTCTTCCAAATCCTGGAAGAGGGTCGCCTCCTTGAAAGGGAACTCCAATTCATCCTTATCCAAAAGGTGAAAGACGATGACGTCATTCCCTCTGGAACGAAGCTGCTTTAATCCTTTCAGGACCTCCTCGGGTTCATCGAGCAGGTCGGAGACGAGAATCATGAGCCCCCGGCGTTTCAAAGAGCCTGCCAGTTCCTGAAGGACGGAACCTGTCCGTGTTTCTCCTTTGGGTTTCCTCCCTTCGAGCGCTCTCAGGATAGCGAAGAGATATTCATGAATGGCCTTGGGAGGAATGATCCTTTCAATCCTGTCTGAAAAAGTGATCAAGCCAACCGCATCCTGCTGCTTCAACATCAGGTAAGCCAGGGACGCAGTTAGCGTTGAGCCGTAATCGAATTTGCTCCATCCGTCAGAGGCATAGCCCATAGAGGAGCTCGAATCCAAGAGGATATAGGTCTTTAAATTAGTGGTCTCCCGGTACTCTTTGATGAAAAAACGGTCAAACTTGGCGTAGGCTTTCCAATCGATCCGCCGAACATCGTCGCCTGAGGAATATTCCCGATGTTCCTCAAATTCGGAGCTCAATCCCTTGGCCCTCGAGGGATGGATTCCAATCATCACCCCATCCACGACAAGGCGCGCCCTTAAGTAGAGCCTCTTCAATTTGGCCAGCACTCTTGGATCGAAATGGTTCAAGGCTTCACCTCTTCAAGGAGGCGCTCGATGACCTTCAGCGAGTTGATCTCCTCTGCCTGGGCTTTGAAGTTCGTGATGATCCGATGGACTAAGATGGTAGGGATGACGGCCTTGATATCCTCCACCGAGGCTACATAGCGATGGTTCATGATGGCCCTCGCCTTTGCTGCGAGGATCAGGTGCTGAGAGGCCCTCGGGCCAGCTCCCCACTCAACCCATTCTTTTACGAAAGGAATGGCTTCAGGCTCCTGCGGACGAGAGGCTCGAACCAACTTCACCGCATATCCAATGACATGAGAAGAGGCCGGAACCTTCCTCACCAGCTCCTGCATTTGAAGAATTTTCTCTTTATTGATGACCTTTTTGAGAACAGGCTGATAACCTGAGGTGGTTGTAGCCACGATCTCGATCTCCTGCTGCAAAAGGGGATAATCAATCATGATATTAAACAGGAAACGGTCGAGCTGGGCCTCAGGCAGAGGGTAGGTCCCCTCCTGTTCAATGGGGTTCTGTGTGGCCAATACAAAAAAAGGCAGGTCGAGAGGGTGTGTGACCCCGCCTGCCGTCACCTTGTACTCCTGCATGGCTTGAAGCAGCGCGGCCTGTGTCTTGGGAGGTGTGCGGTTGATCTCATCCGCCAGGAGGATGTTGGTAAAGATGGGACCCTTGATGAATCGAAACGAGCGCCGCTTGCTTCCCAAATCCTCTTCTAAGACATCGGTTCCCGTGATGTCTGATGGCATCAGGTCTGAGGTGAACTGGACACGATTGAAATCGAGCTCCATGATTCCAGCCAGGGTCGAGATGAGCAAGGTCTTGGCCAATCCAGGAACGCCCACGAGTAAACAGTGTCCCTTGCAGAAAAGGGCGATCAGGATCTCTTCGATCACTTTGTCCTGACCCACAATCACCTTTTTGATCTCCGAGACAATCTCTGCCTTTTTCCGGCCCATCTCTTCGACCTGGGCCAAGTCCTCATCGGGAATTAAGTACTCCTTCGCAGCTTCCATCAGTCCTCCGGTCGTTAAAGTAACAAATCAGAATAATTGTTTGGTGGCGAAAGACCTGCATTCAGTGAACGCACCTAGTAGTTTTATGTAACGGATCATCATGGAGCGTCGCCCGCGAACCACGGATTCGTCCAATTACTTGGGTTACGGTCACGAAGCCCGTTTCGTTTAGTGTCCGACGGTTAAGTAAAGGCCACAAGACGAAGAACGTTACCGAATGACGATACGGGCATCGTTGCCGTGGGACGAAACCCATTTTCTAAGTAGTGTATGTCCATAAATTGCGGTTTTCATAAAAAGTTGTCATTCCGGCAAGAGCTGGAATCCAGTGTTCATAAGGGTTTCTGGATGCCGGATCAAGTCCGGCATGACGGATTGACAGAGTTTATGGACAGACACTAAGTAATCCCCTTTATTGCGCCCTCAGTTTCTTTGCAATCTCCCTCTCTTTCAAACCATCCGCCTTCTCCCCAACCATTTCATAAGCCTCAGCCAGACCCAGGTGCACCTCCGGGTTAAATGGATTGAGCTGGATGGCGGCCTGAAAGGATTCCATTGCAGACTTAAACTCTTTATGCTTCAAGAATATCTTGCCCAGATTCGTGTAAGCCGTTGGATGATCCGGCGCCAAATCCCTGGCCTTGACCAGAAGCTCCAAAGCCTCTTTCTCCCGTTCTACGCCGATCAGAACCGAGGAGAGTTTATTTAAGACCGGAACAGAATTCGGGTTTTCAGTCAGTGCCCTTCGATATTCGATCACAGCGGCTCCCATTCTTCCCCTCTCCTTGAGCTGGTCTCCGAGATGGGCCCGGTTTCTCGCCACCATGGACTTGATCTCTTCCAGATCGAGACGCTCCTCGTCAGCTATTCCTCCCTTGATTTTAAGCCTCCGGACATTCACTCCATCCACTCCCTTGAGGTCCTTCGCTGCCAGGAAATCCTTCCAGCTTTTTTCAAACTCACCAAACTCCATGCCCATCACCGCTTGGATGGCCCCACCGGCTCCTCCTGTTTCAGATTTCGTCATACTCTTCATGATCTCCCGAAGCCCTTCATGGCCAACCTTCGAGATAATAAATTCGATGGCTGAGGCAGCCTGGGCATAGGCGAGCTGAACATCGTCCGGGGTCTCAAGCTTCACCAGGGAGGGCTCCATCTTTTCAAACTTGATCAGACGCCCCTCGACGAGCGCCTTTGAGAGAAGAGTCTGATAGAGAGGGGATAGGTAGGATGAACCCTTCCGCCATTTTGTCTCATCATATTTGGCCAGCCCCTCATGAAACCAGATGGGCGCCTTGTTGGCTGTAAGTTTGATGATGAGATAATGCATGTATTCATGGGAGATGGCATCGAGCCACCGGTAGCCATGAACCAGGGCCCTGGGAGACAGAACCATCAGTTTGTTGAACTGGGCGATTCCCACGGCCCCGGCTACCTCGATGTCCCGGGCCGAGAGGGACGACGCATAATAGAAGGCCTTCGTGTCAGGGAAGATCTCAATCCTGATCTTCTCCCTCGGCTCAAAACCATAATGGTCTGCCATGAAATGGTAGGTCTTCTCCATGGCATCCACGAGATAATCGGCAAGGATGCCATCCTGTTTCTCATCGAGGCTGATCAGAAAATGGGAACTCTCATATTTTTTAAAGGATTGCGTGACCCCGATCGTTCCCTCAAGAAAGAGGACAAAACTCCTCCGGCTCTCTTCCTCTTCCAGTTCAAGGGCAGACTTCATCAGTCTCAAAGAGTCACGATAATCTCCCCGGAAAAAAGCGATATGAGAAGCAAGGTCCAGGACCTTTGGATCCTTCGATTCCTGGGTCAGAAGTGTCTTCATCTCTGACCAGGCCTCCTCCACATCCCATTGCTCCAGCTTTGCGGACAGGGATTTGAGGGCTTCAGATGAAACAGCCTTGACTTCCGGTGGGAGGAGGAATATAGAAGAAAAGATGAGAGCGGTAATGATAAAGGTAGCGGTCTTCAATCTCATTTCGTTAGCCCTCTGAAATATTGTTCAACTCCCTTCTTATATTGAGACGGAACTTCTTCTTTCAGGGACTCGGTCACCTTTTCTCTGAAGATCTTCGGAACCTGATAGGCATCTTTTGAAGGTGGCTCAAACTCTTCGCGCTCAATCCCTGTATAGCCTCTCTCCCTGGGCCGCTGAAACTCCGGTTGGGGGAGCGTGGGCATGGGTACCCAGGGACCATAATACCATCCAGCCCTGGGGTCATAGGCATAGGGATAACCCCAGCGGGCAGCCTGCATCTGCATGGCCATCTGCTGGGCCATCTGCTGCATGGCCTGCTGCGATTGACTTAATCTCGTAATCGCCTCTTCTTCCGGCGGAATGGCGCCAGGAGCATCCTCTCCTTTAAGTTTTCCTGAGGCCTTGCCCATCGAGCCTGTGGCTTCTTTGAGATCATTCAGGATCTCCGTATCCATTCCTGGAAAGAGCTGGGCCAGCATCTCAAGCCTCTCGTTCAGACGCTTCGTCCTCTCTTTAAGGGTTTCCTGACGGGCCGAGAGCCCAGGAAACTTTTCCCTATCGCCTGGAGCCATGACCTCTTTCTCATCCGGCAGCAGAAGCTTTGCCATCTCCCTCAATCGGCGAATGAGCCTCTGGTCCTCAGGCCTCTCGGTAAGATCCTTTTCCAATTTTTCTGCCTGTTGGGAGAAACGTTCAAGCTGATCCTTTTTGAGGAGGGCCTTTAGTTCGTCGAGCGCTTCCCCAAGATCAGGTGGAAGAGATCGGGAGAGCTGTTCAAGCAGTTCCTCAAGGCTTGAAAGGGATTGGCTGAATCTTTTTTCAGTCTCCTCCTCAACCTTGCGCCTGATCTCCCGATCGATCCCTTCAGTCTCTTTAAGGATCTCTTTCTGTTCAGCCAATATCTTTTCGAGTTCCCCGGATTGGCGGGACATCTCTCCCTGAAGCCGGTCAAAAGGAGCCATCCCTGCCTGGGCCCCTGCCCTTGCGAGGTTTGCCGCCATCTCAGATAAGGCCTGAAGGAGTCTCTGGGCAGCCTCCAGGGCGCCGGCAAGATCTCCCGCCATCAACTTTTTCTGAATCTCCTCGAGATCTTTAAAGAGATCCTGAAAGTCAAGACCACTCAACTCCTGACTGTTAACAAATTCATCAGGAAGTCTTGTGGCCATCTTGCTCAAGGCATCCATCACGGAACGGAGAAGTTCCTCAAGCTTTTTTAACTCTTTCATCACGGCTTCTAAACTCTCCCGGCTCATCGGGCCCTTAAGATCTTGCATATAGTCAAGGAGCCGCCTCTGCCGATTTCTCAGTTCCTTGGCAAGAGCCTCCACTTCGTTCATCCTTGCCCGCTTTGCAATATCTTCGGCAAGGAGGGCGAGACGCTCCAGTTCCTGAGTCACTTTCTCTTTCGGTTCGTCAGAGACTCGGTTCTTCAGGGAGAGGAGGTTACGCTTCAGGGCTTCCAGTTCAAAGCGGTCCGGCCTCTCCCTCATCCGCTCAAGATTGCTATCGACCTGCTTCAAAACCTCTTCCATCCCTTTGACCAAATTCTCCCTATCCTTCAAGTCCTCAAGCTGGTCGGCCAGAAGGTCCAAGAGGGCGTCGGCAATCTGTTGTGCCTCCTCTCCTTCTTTTGCTGCCTTTGCTCTGTCATCTCTGACCGAAAGGATATAGGTCTGGGAACTCCCTTTCTTGGGGCCGGAGATGGAGTCGTTGTCCCAGATATCGAGGCGATAGACGACCCGGTCTCCAGGGGCCAGACCGAGACTGCCAAGATCCCATTTGAAGGTCTCAGGCCCCAGGGAGCGCCCGTTATCGGTGCCCTTTAAATGGATGGAGCCTTCCTTCGCTCCCACTTGATAACTCAACTTCATTGCCGTGATTCCAAAATCATCCTTCCCAGTATAGACGATTGGAAGGATTTCGCCGCCTGAAATCTCCAGGTCCTGGCCTGGGCCTACGATTTCTGCTTCAGGGTATTGATCCGGGATGACCCGAATCTGGTACTGAACTGGGTTGAGATTCTCAAACCCAAGATCATCTCGTACCTTGATGCTGTAACTCCCGGGAGACAGGATCAGAAGGCTTCCGTTCAATCGGTCCTCCGTCACCTTCAAGAGAAGCTGATTTTCTGAGTCCAGGATCAGTTTTCCTTCTTTGATACTCTTGGTGGCCCGGGCTTCCAAATTCACCACCGTTCCCTTGAGGGCCTCAATATGTCCCTCTTCTTTCTTTTCAACCGGTAGGCCTGTATAATCAGGAGGAATCAGGGTCAGCTTCACCCTTCCGATCTCAGGCGGGTCCACCACTTGAAGCGTGTACAGGGGGGATCGTGAACTCCCGTGGTTTGCCTGGTAGCGGAAAGAATTCTGAACAGATTCGATCCGGTAGTTAAACCGACCCTCTCCTTCCGAATCCATTGGAAAGTGTCTGGGCTCGCCCCCTTCAGACCAGACCGTTAGGGTGAGTTTGTCCGGAAGATGACCCTTTGCTTGCGCTTGAATAACCATCGGAGTGCCACGCAACACGGTCGCCCCTTTTGGATCGAGAGAGAAGAAGGTTTCTGTCACCGGCAGGTTCGAAAGAGGGTGAAGGATCAAAGCCAGGGATCGGCTCAAAAACTGAGGGTCCAAGGCAAGGACGACAGAAAATGCAAGGAGTAGAGGGAGAAAGATCTTAAGAAGTCGGAGCGCCCCTTTGAAGCTGATTACCTGGCTGGGTTTGATCGAGGAGATCTCGCCCACCGTTTTGTTGATCTGGGCATAGATCAATCCCTCAGAGATCTGGCCGGAGCCTGCATTCTTTTCAACCTGATCGAAAAGAAGCAGGGAATTGGTGACATCATCCCTGAGCTGGGGAAACGTCTCCTCCACTCTTCTTGCCACCCGCTCCATGGATGGCCTGGAGGCAATCCGCCATACCGTTAGCAAGAGAAGAAAGAACAGAAAGACAACGGAGACCAGTGAATAGATAAAGGGCAGATAGGGAAATGCGGTCTTTAGGTCAAGGGGAAAGAAGCTTCCTAAGAGAACGACAAGGAATCCTGAGGACAGTAAAAGGAGCAATTCCAGGGTAGCGAGGAGTTGGAATCGAAGGGAAACGCTCCTTAAAAACCCTGCAAGGCGGCCATGATCATGGTTCAAACTCTCTTTGGCCGTCATTGGCTTCTCCGCCCCTCAACCGATCCTTCTCCCCATTGCAAGAAGAGGAGTAAGGAAGTGTTTTAGAAAGCCCTTGACCTCCCTTTTTCCCCCAGAAAAGGAACCGACTGAACAGAGAAAAATTTAACGATTTACCAGTTTTTTATAACCCACGGCCAACCAAGGTGCAATAGAACTGAAATTCAGACACTGGACTTCAGATGTCAGACGTTAGACGTCAGCCTCAAAGAGATTTGATGCCTTGCTTCTTCATCCAACCCATCTCTCCGGAATACCCCATGCCCCTCGAAACCATGAAAATAGTCAATGGTTTTAAGTAAAGGTTACGGCTACCAAGCCCGTATCGTTTAGGGTCTGACGGCTACGTAAAATTATTAATACGCATAACGTAACCGAATGACGAAACGGGCATCGTTACCGTGACCGCTGGACGAGACCTCTATCTTCTAAGAAATCCGTTGCGTCGGGTTGAGGTTCGTCTGGTAATCTGTGATAAATATATATGCGCTCTTCTCTGTCGCACCGGACCCGATTATCCATTGGAATCATGGCAACCTTCATCCTCCTATTGGGGTGTGCCTCGTTACCCCAAAAGGCAGGAATGCCTCAGGCCAATTACGCGCATACCAGAGACGCGCTCACCTCTCTCGTCCAGGGAGAGATGAAGCGCCATAACCTCCAGGGAATGAGTATCGCGCTTGTTGATGACCAGAGGATCGTCTGGACCCAGGGGTTTGGTTATGCCGACGCAATGAACCGGATTCCTGCTCATCCGGAAACGATCTACCCTGCCGGCTCCATCGCCAAACTCTTCACAATCACTGCGGCGCTGCAATTGGCGGAACAGAACAAAATTGAGATTGATCAACCCCTCCGGGCCTATCTCCCGGAGTTCTCTGTCAAGACCCGTTTTCCAGATTCTGCTCCCATCACTGTCCGAAGTCTCCTGACTCACCATTCCGGCCTTCCCTCGGATCATCTTAAAGAAATGATCCATCGCAACCCCATGCCCTTGCCAGAGATGCTGAAGGAGCTTAGCGAGACATGGGTTGCCTCTCCGCCAAATTTTGTCTTCTCCTACTCGAACGTCGCGATCCAATTGCTCGGATACCTGGTAGAGAGGACCAGCGGCAAAGACTTCGCAACTTATATGGATGAATCAGTATTTCGTCCGATGGGGATGAATCATACCTCCTTTGTCATTGAACCTGGCATGAGGCCACACCTGTCGAAAGGTTACAAAGGCGGGCAGGAATCAGAAGAAATCCTCCTGCATCCCATTCCCTCCCCTGATGGGCCGATATATACCTCTGTCGTTGATCTGAGCCGCTTCATCCAAATGATCTTCGCCCGTGGAAGAGCGAGGCAAACACAGATCTTAAAATCCGAAACCCTGTCAGAGGCCCTCCTCCCTCAGAACAGCCATGTGCCTCTGGACTTCGATTTCCAGATCGGCCTCGGATGGTTTTTAAACGAACCAGACATTAGGAATGTCGGCTTGGTCGCTTCCCATGGAGGCACGCTGTCGCTCTTCCACAGCCAGCTTATCATCCTGCCGGATCACAAACTGGGAGTCGTCGTCCTTGCCAATTCTTCTGGGGCCGTTCATGTCGTCAACAGAATTGCCGAGGAGGCGCTGAAACTTGCCCTTGAGGAAAAGACCGGTATTCACCAGCCTGAGCCGGGAAAAAGCGTCGAAGAACCGGTCATTCCTTGGCCTCAAACGGCGCTCAAGGACTATGCGGGGCATTACGCAACCGGCCTCAGGGTCTTTACGGTTGAGGCAAAAAATGGAAAGCTTTATTCCAGACTCATGGGAAGAAGGGTCCAACTCGCGCTCCATCCCGGGGGTCAGTTCTCCCTTCGATACCGACTCCTCGGACTCATCCGCATCAAATTGGGTGAACTCGAAAAATTGAAATTCTCTCTGGTTACCCTTCAGGGACGGAAGGTGCTGGTTCTGCACCACAAAGGAAAAAGGTATCTCCTGGGCGAAAAGGTCGAGGCCTCCCCTGTTCCCGAGGTCTGGCTAAAGAGGACAGGAGAATACGGATTGGTTGACGCGGAAAATTACCTTCCAGTGATCGAAAAGGCGCAGCTTAAGTACGAAGACAGCTTCCTGATGCTTGAGGTCAAAATACCAATCCTCGGGGACTACGGCATCGAACGGTTGAAATTTGCGATTCATCCGATCTCCGATACAGAGGCAATCCTTCTTGGACTTGGCCGGAATATGGGTGAAACCATTCAGGTGGTCAACGATCATGGAGTTGAGAGACTTCGCTATTCCGGATGCGAGTTCATCAGAAAATCAGACCAGTAAAAAAGAGAGGGGGTATTTTGGGCAGTCATGAGGTTATTTACATACCGCTTTGAATATGTCTTCTGCTAATGATTGCGGCGCGATAGGATTCCAATCGCTTGGAACTGTCAGGTTACCCAAGCTCATTCCGTCCTCGGAGTAATAAAAGAGAGATAGAAAACGAACTTTTTTTTCTTTGCAGTTATATTCCCACAAGTTGATAGAGGAGTGCATATTCATGAACTTTGCTTGCTTGAACCTCTCCACAAAACTCTCTCGGCCTTTATCTGTGTAGATAGTCTTTTCCCAAACTCTCAAAACGTTATCAGATAGACGAGTGATGCCTTCTGCATCATAAAAATGCTCACCGGAATCGGTTTGCCCAACATTCTTCCAATCCGCTCCTCGACCTTCCAGCCAAGAAAAGGTGATCATAAACCCAATAACCACAATAACAAACCCGTATCTTCTCCTCATGCGCCTCCTCCCAGGCACTGAATTAATCTGAGCTGTCAGAGTGCCATCGTGCCATATGATTGGCATGCGTTCTCAAATAACTTCCAGGCTTGTAAAATCGGTCATAGAATTCGAGGTCCAAATGATGCGCCTGCAGATACATAATGAGAAACATTGAGGGCACCGTTCCCGGAAACTTACCAAATGTGTCGTAAATATACTGGGCTTGCAGCCCAACACACTTCCTGAACCGTTCATCGTGGACCTGGGCGGCCGAACGCACTTGGCGACTGTCTTTCCAGGGGCCCGGTGTATCGGGATGGAACGGTCCTCCAGGACCGAACTTGCGGTCGCACACCGCTTCGACGGCAGCTCGCATATCCGAATAGTGGGGCGGGCAGTAACCCTCCATAACTCCCTCAAGACCAGTGGGATTTGTGTAAGGCCAGCGTTCGTCCTTATCATACCGGAATCCTAAACCTGGCACCTTGGGATCACCACTCGCGCCCAGCATGGCAAAAGGATCAATCCCGTTGAACATCCATCCTCCTAAACCCATGGCTTGGAGCATCAATGTCCCGGCGTAACAGCTTGTCCCGAGTTCGACGCTCAGTTCCGAAAGCGACCACTGCTCGACGAACGTGATGGGCCAGACGTTTTCCACATCGACAAGGTCCTTGAACTCTCCGATGCCTGGAATAGCGCATTTGTTAATATTATCAAAGAGAACCAAGCCGTTTTGAAGCATATAGCACAGGTTTAGCAACACGTGCTGTGCAAGATCCCCAACGGGGATGACGAGCAGCGTTGAAGGCTTGTTGAACACCCATGTGTTGTGTGCTTCGGTGAAAGGAATCTCAGAGGGAATTCTAAGACGTCCGGTCTGGAGCTTACGCACACGACTTCGAACATTCTGCACGAACCCATTGAGGTCCAACGCTCCGTCGTCTGCCCTTTCAGTGAAGCCTGGTGTGTCTCGCATCTCCAAGATGTAAACCCCCTCATCGTCCGTGAAAAAAGTCTGGCTTGTGTGGAAACCCGCTGAGGACGGGAATACCCGCCCACCTGCCGCTCCTGAGTAATTGGAAAGATGTGGGGCATACCGGGCCCCCCGATAGATCATGTGATGCCAGGAGGTATTGCCCCCGCAAGCTGAAACAACAAGCATCTTCTCCAGGTCTGTCAATGGTACCGGCTTTTCGCGAGATGTGTATGCAAACACCCCATCGGGGATTTCTGCACCCCTGAAAAAACGCCGAGAACGTCGCCCAAGGAGGGCGTCCGTAAGGCTAAACGACATCACGTCCTGGAAACCAATTGGGGGAGTATTCCGATCCATGCGGTCCTCCGCGTCTCGAGAGATTAATTTCGGTATTTAGAATGAGAGGCAGTTGGCGCCTGTCTGTTCCGCTCGAAAGGCGATTTCTTATTAGCCTTTTATTACTGTTCGATACTGGGATCGATCGGCTTCCCGGTTCGGTATGACACGCTTTTCATCGTGGCAACTAACGTACGCGTCTCCCCCTTTTCCATATAGACTTTAAATAAAAAGACAGCCGTTCGCCTATTCGTTGATAGGGTTTCTCCCTCAACAATAAGTATGCCTTCCGGAGCAGGACTTGCATGGTAGGTAATCGAACAATCTAACGCAACCGAAAGATTGTTCTTATTATTTCCTAACACCGAAAATGCAGCATCTGCGAGAGAGTAGATCGCTCCACCATGGGGTCGGTTAAACAGATTTAACATATCCTCCCTTAACTCCATGTGCATCTGAATGGCATCCTCTGTTAATTTGTCCAAGACAATCCCCAAGGATTTGGCATAGCTATCCCTGTCGAATTGCCTCTTTACGATTTCGAGATGTTTTTGCATGGGTAAATGTACCCTCTGATAGTTTTTAGCAGCGCCCACCAAAAAGAGGGGTCCCGGCCCGCCTCCCCGCCAATGCTAACACCTGCAAGTCATTACTGACAGCCCTACTCAGCGGTCGAGGATTACGAGCTGAAAGATAGGATAGCATGATGGCTCACGCCCCGGGGAGGCCAGCTGCGAAAAAAACCGCCTGGGCTATTCCCAGTCGCAGTTAAACCTGTTGTTATGAACCTTCTGTCGTTGAATGTCTTTCGTCTCCCCTGGATTTTACTGTCGTTAAAGTTTTAGGCTGGGGTTCCTCCTCGGTGTAATAATACCGCTGGAGAAGTAAGATCCCAACGATAATGGAAATAATGGGCCAGGCGCCGTTCAAGGCCAAAACGATAAGAACAAGAATGGGGGAGACCATGCGGTCCCAGTAACTGAAACCGAAGAACTCAGGGGCCATCGATACGACAAAGAAAATGACTCCAATCCCACCTACAATCCAGCCCGCAAAGGTCCGCCGATTGATCACATAAATACCAAGGCCGATCGCCACGAGGATTAAAGGCCAGCTGGTATATACATCAATCAAGGAGAGCCGATCCAGAATGAAAATAAAACCGAGTGTAAACAGGATAAGGCCGGTGAGAAGCTGACTTTTCTTTCGCTGATATATCGACGCGTCCTCTCTCCCTCTGGTTTTCGTAACATATTCGGCTCTGTACAATCGGGCCCCGGCCAAAAAACAAGCTATGCCAATCACAACAACAACGATGATTGATCCAAACATTCCAAACATCATGATTACCACCTCCTACTTCTATTTACCAGCAATTGTGTCACGCCAACTATAACCGTCCTACATCAAGGGAAGATCATTGCCAGTAGCCCGCTGAACCAAAATATACAAAACTTTAAATTTAACACTGCCGCAGTTACACTCACACCTAATGTCAAAATGAAGCGAGTGCTCCGCGACACTGGCCAAATGCCCACCGCTCTAATATTCCTATCAATTTTAAGCGCGCGCCAAGCCCCTATGGCAGAAACCGTTGCGGCGACCCCGCACGCTCCTCCAAGCAGTATGAGCCAAGCCATACCACCCCCGTCATCTCCTCCGGGCCACAAACGAAAAAGGAATGGAAACCACCAGCCCATTGCCAAAAGTGGCTCCAGGACCAGGCTCCACCAGAACAGCTTCCGGTGAGCTTTTTCTTTCAAGAGCATACGGATATCCAGCAAAAGTGCAATGGCGCCAAGAAATACCTCGGGCCAGACGAAGACATACATGTCACGCCAGTTATAACCAAACAAAGGGATTCCAAGCGTAGTGGTTATTGGGGTGAAGCTGAGTGCTAACCAAAAGACGATTATATGGGAAGCAAAACGTATTAGGAACCAGTTTCTCACATTGTTTCTCCGAAGGTCACTTCGTCAGGATAACATTTGCTTTTAAGTTAATAAGAACCAGGTAGGAAACAACGGTTAGAAAATACTTTTAATTCCTTAGGAAGTCAAGCGGAAATTTGTCTGAAGATTGCCTCCATTATCCAATCCAGGTTGTTCATTTTCGTTTGAAATATAGCATTACGGGGCAACAATAAAACATCACGAGTACAGGAAGGAGTCCTCGAAAGGGAATGCTTGATTCTTGGAAGAACTCTTCTGCGGAATTAGGAGTCAAGGATTGGACAAACCTTGAAAGTGGAAAATCGGTTTTCCGGGTAGGATTGCCGGAATGATGGAAACC